>USIY01000019.1 GCA_900554845.1 uncultured Bacteroidales bacterium
TTATGTATTCTTGTTTCTCTGCCTATAAGTGCATCGACACCCCAACCGCCGTCCAAAAATACCTTTACAGATGCTTCAGACAGCATTTCAAGAATCTCACATACATCAAAACAAGTTACCATAAAATTCGAATTTATAGGTTTCTGATCAATGATAAATCACCACTTGACAAAGCTTTGAAATTGCGCTCAATTTTCTCAATGTCCCAATCCCACCATTTCAGTTGCAGCAGAAAGGCGATGAATTCGTCATCAAAACGCATCCTGACCACTCGGCAGGGATTTCCCACGGCAACAGCGTATGGAGGAATGTCTGAGGCAACAACAGAGTTGGCTCCGATAATTGCACCGTCGCCTATATGAACGCCTGGCATGATGGTAACATGCTGGCCAATCCAGACATCATTGCCCACAACGGTATCACCCTTCAGAGGCAATTCATCTTTCACTGGAGCAATGGCACTTCCCCAGTCACCACCAATGACATAAAACGGATAGGTTGTCACACCGTCCATCCTATGATTGGCTCCATTCATGACAAACTCCACACCCTTGGCAATAGCGCAGAATTTGCCAATAATCAGCCGGTCACCTATGAAGTCGTAGAAATGAGTGACATGCTTCTCAAACTGGTCAGCACCATCCACATCATCGTAGTAGGTATAGTCGCCGATGATGATACGCGGGTTCTTCACCACGTTCTTGATGAAGCAGAGGCTTGGAATCTTCGGATTCGGAAAAGCCTCATTGGGGTTGGGTCTATTATTGATTTCCATAAATTCCGATTTATCTGTCTTTTTATATCAAGCAATTGGTGTATTCCATAATGGCTCAGCCTCCCAACCACGAGGAAAGCCCATCGCATTGATGTCAATGGACGGGTAGGAACTGAGTAGGGCATCAATCTTTGCCTTCATGTCGTTGTTCGGCGAAATGATGTCAAGGAAGAATTTAATGATACAGAGACTGAAATAGGCTTTCTTTTGGTTGACTGGAATTGCAATCCAAGGACGCGCCATACGTCGCTGAGTCAAAACCCTCAGAGCAAATGTACGGTTCCATACGCGAGCGTGATGACCGCAGTTGTTTCTGGCAACAGTGATAATTGTCATCCATGAGTTAAAGACTGGCACTCCCAGGGAAAACTCTTGTGCTATCTTCTTTCGAATCTGGTTGCTCCTGATGTTATCGTATATCCTTGTCAGCACACCTAATGGAAGTATCTCAGCCAACATCCAAGAAGGTGGATATGGATCAGAATAAGTGTTGTGGAAATGTTCAATGAAATCTTCGCGCGACTTGGCAAGTTCAGCATCAATGAGCTGTTTTGTCCTCGTAAAGGTGTCGATATCATAGAAGCACGTAGGGTCGGTCATCCAAAAGGGATTCCCTGTTTCACGGCTCGTTATGTTGACAATGGCCCTACGGACGGCTATCTCTATCTTCTCAATCTCGTTGAACATCAGCAGGCGAAGATGCCTGTCGAAGCGATACATGTCCAAGGCTTGATTGAAAGTAGCTCCTGGTTTGAAAACATGATTTTCCTTCGGTGTTGTCAAAAGAGGATAAAGATAAGCACTAAATCTGTAATAGCCGATGTGGCGGAGATAGTTCTCCGTACGTGCAACACTCTCAATGTGAAGGCCACGCGATTGCAGCAATGTCACCAGTTGAGCTGGTGATGAGTATGTCTTTGTATAATGTGCCATAATAAAACAAAACGACCCGCCGATTTAAGCATTGTGAAGAGGCTTGGCGGGTTCTCGTGGTGCAAAGGTACTGCTTTTATTTGGAATAGCCAAACTTTTTGAAGAAAAAGAATAAAAGCAGCCTAAGAAATCCCCTTTTTGCTCAAAGTGTTACCTCATCCTTTCTTTTCCCTACCTTTTTGAATCAATTTGCACTGAAGATTACCTGTCTGGCAACACATAAACATTGGTACGATTGACACGGCAAACAAACAGTAGTCAACAAAAAAGAAAGTTGACAGCCGTTTGGATTATCCAAAGTTGACTTTGAATTATTAACCGCCATTGAATCCCAGACACTTAGAGTGCCCAAGATACAATAGCGGTACAAGAACCTTGTTTTTAGCCGATTTTCGAGTCATCAACGAAGCCATAAAATGAGCTTCTAATGTCAACCAGACTTGGCAAACGGCAAAAATGCCTCAAAATTGAAAGTTAAATAATCTTGATGAATTGTTAAATCTTGCTCACTTTTGAAGGCTGGTTTTGCTCTGCAAAACTCTTAGATTTGCCCTTTTGATGGATTGCACTTTTTTGTACCTTTCAACTTTGGTGGTATTGCATAAATATCTGTGCTGCAATTATTTATGAAATCACAAAACAATCACACATGAATTCCGCACACCGCTCACCGTCATACAGGCAGCCGCACAGGAACTTATTCAAGATAGTGAGCCGGAGAGCATGACATATCAGAATGCAACAGCTATTCTTCGACATGAGTCAAGATTACTTAATCTAATCAATCAGATTCTGGACGTCGCAAAAATGGGTTCTGCAGACGTAAAATCCGCTCAATGGCGACATGGTGATATTGTTGAGTTTGTCAAAGTCTTATGCGATGGATTGAGAAGTTATGCCGCCGAAAAGGGAATCAATATAATTTATGCCCCTGCAGAGGAACCTCTGGAAATGGATTTCATTCCTGATTATGTCCAAAAAATCATATGTAATCTAGTATCTAATGCTATAAAGTTCTCAGAAAAGGACGCTACCGTGTATATAGTGTCAAGAGCGAGTGTATCACAAATCCAACTTATCGTATGTGACACCGGTATTGGAATGAGCCACGTTCAAAAAGAAAACATATTTACGCCTTTCTATCAGGCTTCGGATAACTCCATTAATGCGGGCTCCGGTATCGGTTTATCGGTTGTCAAGATTGCGGTAGAAAAGATGGGCGGTCAAATTGAAGTGCATTCAGCCATGGGTGAAGGTTCCATATTTATTGTTACATTGCCTATGACAAGAAATGAATCTGATGTGAAGACTTTTGATCTTGCTGAATATTTCAAAAACGATTCATTCAGTAAGACAGAAAAGGCTTGTAGTTGTCTGCCGGAAACAAATTCGGATGACAATCTTCAAGAAGATGATGTCCCTCGCGTACTTATCATAGAGGATACAACGGAAGTAGCCCGTTACATGATGCGGCAGCTCAATCCGAAATATCATTATATCTTCGCGGCAAATGGCTGTGAGGGCTTTGAAAAAGCGATTCAGACAGTGCCGGATATTATTATTACCGACATCATGATGCCATGTATGAATGGATTTGAACTTTGTAAAGCAATCAGGGAATCCGAGCTGTTGAATCATATCCCTGTAATCATGGTTACGGCCAAAGCGACACATGAAGACCGTATGCGCGGATTGGAATCCGGTGCGGACGCATATATCGAAAAACCTTTCCACGCCGATGAACTTAATATGCGTGTTGAGAACTTATTGGAACAACGCCGGATGCTACAGAACAAGTATTCAAAGGTTACCCACGAAAAGGCTACGGAAGAGGATGATACATCTGTGATAACCGACCCGGACAAAAACTTCCTGACTAAAGTCACAGATGCTGTCAAGAGTCAAATATCGGGTGGTAAGATTGATTACAACCTACTTGCTTCAGCACTTTGTCTGTCTCGTGCCCAACTGAATCGCAAGATTAAAGCGATTACGGGAGAAACCACTACAAACCTTATTCTAAAGATAAAAATCGCGCTTGCCAAGAACCTTCTTGATAATACAGACAAATCTATAATTGAGATTGCCATGGATTGCGGTATGGATTCAGACAGCTACTTCTGCACTATTTTCAAGAAAGCGACTGGACTCACGCCTTTACAATATCGAAACAGAAACAATGCGACGTAAAACCAGCTGATAGAATATGTGTCACATGGGAAGTCGTATCATACATTATGATACGTCGTCTTTAAGCATATATTTATGAACTACCTTCATGACGACCCCAATCCGGATTTATTCAACAATTCGAGAATCTCATCTACATATCGGCTGATATGTTTACTTAAAAATTCCACAAAGACATCATAATAATGTTGTGCAATCAGGAGCAACGGCGCGATAACGCCAAACATTATTACCGTGATTATTCTATTTTCTTTCTTGCTGAGTTTCTTGGAAGATTTGCCGGTATTGTTTTCAGGTACAGAAGCATTTTCGTTCTCTTTGTTATCCATGCTTAAATATCACAAAATTAAGTGAATATCTAACGTTATGCCATTATGAAAACCCACATGCGCAACTCATGTGGGTTTCATGATGTAGAGGTTTATTTCACGACTACTTTCTTTCCATTCATGATATATATGCCTGCTGGAAGAGAATGTAAATCTTTTTCAGATGCATTATGCTTTATGATAATGCCTTGCAGATTGTAGATGTGAGCTTTTGTCGAATTGTCAGCTATTATGCCTTGGATTCCTGATTCGCCAACAATTATCTCTGGTGACCATGCCTCGCCATAAGAACCAAAATTGTCTGTCTCCGGCGTTTCTGTCCCCCAGTTGTTTCCGTCTACCGTCAGAGTCCAGCCTTCTGCTAACTCATACAAATCGCTGTTGGCTCGCACTTGAGCATAAGCCCGATAGATCCCTTCGGTGAATATATTTCCTTCGTATAATTCCCATTTGCCCTCGGAATCCTTTTTCCACCAAGACAGGTTGACTCCGTTGATTTCCACTCCTTCGACATGCGCCTCCGATCCTTCGCTCATTATATAGGTAGGGCGTTTTGTCTCATTACCGTAGCCGATAATGTCTGCTATGTCAGAGGTCGCGGTGACAGAAGTCACCTCTTTTTTCACAAGAATCACGGGCGAATGAGCAAAGGCACTGGAGTAATTCTCGCCTACAGTTGGCTGATTAGTGTGCCATATTTCATCACCTATCGCGAGCACCCACTCCGGAGCCAGGACATGCGAAGCACCATACTCTCCATCCACGCGCACTTGAAGGCCCAGATAATAGCGGCCTTCCGTGAATACTTCCTGATCGAATAATTCCCACTCTTCTGCGTCATTCTGTTTCCACCATCGCGTCATGGTTTGATTGATATGCGCTATCGAGCCCTCATCCGTCGTGATTTCGGGAAGATTTGTCGCCTTGCCGTAACCAACTATGTCGTAAATTGAAGGATTGCAGTTTGCTTTCACAAGTTTTACCTCCTGTTTTGAAATCACCATTTCCGGCGACAGAGAACAGCCTAAAGACATTGCAGAGGATACATTAGCCTGAGAGGTTTCCCACACTTCACCGTCAACAGTGAGTTTCCAGAATTGATCTAATCGGTGAGTGGTGCCGTGTTCGCCGTCAATTAGCCAGAAGGCGAGTATTCGGTAAACGCCTTCCGTGAATACAGCATCTGAATATGCGTCCCATTCGCCCTCCGCATTCTTCTTTTCCCAGTGCACGGCGTTATAATCAACATGTACTATCGGGCTCTCGCTTGTTGTGAACGTGGGAAGTTTTGTTTCCTTGCCGCAGCCTATGATGTCGGCAATGTCGGAAACTGCGTTTACTTCTTTTATCACTGTGCGGTTGTCAGTGGCGGCTGCTGCTTCAAGGCAGAAAAAGGACAAAATTCCTATTATGAGAATGTGAATTTTATAAGTCATAAGGCTCTATTTGATTGTTTTAATTTTATTGCTTTCATTTTACCCGATTAGCGAATCAGTCGAAACCATTGCCGGTCCAGGGTATTGTTTTGGTGGAGATGGCTTCGTAGGCGACGTTCAGCTCGATGAGCTCGATATTTTTGCCCTTATGGGGAAGGGAGATGTGCATGGGATGACGAGAGTTGTTTATGAATATCCTCTCACTCTCACGCTTGAGTAATTTCACCGATTTGATGTCGGGATAATATCTGATGAGTTTGAACCATCTGGTATACTGGATGTCAGGCGACTCGCCGAGTACGTTTATTGCCAGCAAGGTCGTGCCGTCATTGCAACGCCAGATGCAAGACTCCATTCCCGAAGCCGGTGCTCCGCCTCCGAGATAGGACAGATAGCCTGACTGGAGATCGACTATCTTTGTTGCACCACCTTCAGGACTCGGTTGCTTCCCATCGATGATGAGGTTGGCGGCATCTTTGATGACATCGTTGTCGACAAATGGAAGCACGGCCTTGAAGAACTCAGTCACCGACGGCTTGTCGCCGAGATTGACGCGATAAGTCTGTGCTGTATTGAACATCATGAAAGTGTTGCCTTTGTTGGCAATTCCTTCGACGCAGTCTTCGAAGGTCACAAGGCAATAATTACTGTCAGGTATGCCAAGGATGCTTACCACAATCTTCTCACTGTCCTTGCCGCAGTCCTTAATCTCGGCCGTTATGTAATTGCCCCCGTCAATTCTGTAAGTGCCTTCGTAAGAAACTATGGGGTCTTCGTCGAGAACTACCACGCCGGGGATGCTGACGAAATGCTTGATTTTAGACAGCGACATCTTGCCGCTGTCATCGAATGACATCAGCAATTGAAAAGAGCCATTGATGGCATCATAGAGCTGCCAGTCACCCTCAAGGAACTGAAAACTCAGAGGCTCAATCTTCTTCTCCATGCCGTCGCCATCAACGGGATAATTTCTGACGTCGGTAGTGCTTCCGGTTTTGGAGGTCTTATGCTTGTTCTGTGCGTAAACGCAAGATACGCAAATGCATAAAAGCACTGCGGCGGCTATATAGAAATTCCACATATGTTTCATGTCGAGTCTTTAAGAATCGCACGGCACTGCATCGATGCCGTGCGATACATAATACAGTGTTTTGTTATATAGCTGTTTCAAAAGTGGAATCCGGGGTGGAGAGGCTGGTCTTGATCAGGAAACCGGAAACTCCCTTAAGTTTCTCCTTGTTGAAGTCCCATGTGAACTGGATGGTTTTGCCGGGCTCATTCTCAAAGACACTGTCACTGTCTTTTGCCAGCTTGTCCACGCCGACGTTAATTACTCCCTCGGGCTGGTCGTCCTTTAGAGGAGAAATGAGGATATTCTCATCTTTACCTTCTGGAAGAGCTTTCTTGACTGTAAGAGTAAACGTGGCCACTACGGTACTTTTGAAAAGTTCGCTCTGAGCCATGGTCACCTTTGCGTCGGAGAAGTATTCGGAGTCGAATTTCACCTCGTAAGCTATGGCGGTGGGATCTTCTTCCGATGCTTCAGGCGCCTCTTGCTCGACCGGAACCGTTGAATCAATGACCGTTGATCCGTTCTTTTCGCCGGTTCTGTTGCCCCCGCAGGCGCACATAATGGTAGTCAAGAGCACACATACAAAATACTTTGCTTTCATATTTCTTGAATTTACAATATTACTGCCAATACTAATTTATGATTTTTTTGATTTTTATATTCTTATGAATCAAGTCATTAGTCCAGCCCGTTGAAGGTCTGGCCGTAGGCTATCTGTTTTACGTAGACGTAGCAACTCGACCAGCTGCTGGCGATGAAGTATGGCTGTCCGTTGGGACGCACAACCTGAATCAGGACGTCCTTGGATGACTCCGAGCCGGAGTATTTCAGCCGGAAGGTATAGACTGTGCCACCGAGCAACTGAGCCTCCTCCTTGCTCTTATAAGTAAGTTCAAAGGTGTAAGGCCGGGTGGGATTGTATCCGTTTTCGGGAGTTGCGCCCTTCAGGAATGCTGCTACCTGATATGGGCGGAAATAGTTGGCATCGGTGCTCTTATACATGTCGAGAAGACGTTGCTGCAGTCGGTCGGTGAAGGTGGATTCGGTGCACGAAGACCTGATGCACTCCAGCCCAATCTTTGATCCGCGCTGGTAGTATACTTCCATTCCCACGAGGGGAAGAACAGCCGCTCCGACAGGGGTGCCTCCAATCTGGGACTGCAGATCCTGAAACGAACTCTGCGAACCGGGAAAGGCACTGAGCGTGACTGTTGCCATGCTGCCTGGTTGGGGATTGTCGATGTCGAAGTCACCGCTCACGGTTCCTGTGACCTTAGCGTCATCGAGCGATTTGATACCCTTCCATGTCGGTGTCCCCGGATCGTCGCTGCATGATGCGGCACCACACGACATGATTCCGGACATGCAAAGGGCTGTCAATAACAGGTTGAAACCTTTAATTTTCATTTTGTTTTGTGTATATTCACAGTTATTGATGTATGCTTATCAAGAAGCTTACAATCTTTGCTAAATTCTACAATTTCAGGAATCAGGCCGGTTGATGAAACATCCGGACCTGATCCGTATGTGAAGATTATTTCACCAATATTTTCTTACCGGCGACAATGTAGATTCCGGTGGGAAGATATTTCAAATCCTCTCTTGAGATGTTACGCTTTACAAGAATACCTTGCAGATTGTAGACGTCGACATGTCCAAATGTGTCAGCGTTGACATCATCGATACCAGCCGTAGGCATATCCTCCATCATGACCATGATATACGCCATGTTACCCTCGATTGCTGCTATAGAACATTCTTCTTCCGGGGGATTTTTAATGTCGAAGATTGGAATTGTCTTTTCTCCTATTCTAATCTTAAGATCACTGGCAAATGTGTAACCGGCGACTGCTTTGAGGTTTATCTGCATGTAATATTTCTGCCCCTCTTCAACAGGTTTGGTATCATCAAATACATCTGTCCAGCCCGTTATTTCGTCGAATTTCACCCAGAAACTTTCTTTTACCTCGACATTTTCATCAAAGACGATTATTTCATCAGGATTCGGCAGTATCTGTCCCGGTTGAGGACGAGTCAACCCTAAAATAGTCAGGTCATCTATATATTGGATTTCCGGCATTTCATCGGCAAGGATACCAATAATAAGAGTTCCATAATAATTAGCTTTGAACATTGTTTGCGCTGGATCTTCGAGGTTTCTGTCCGGCACTTCCTTACCATTGAAGAATACTTTCATATCATAAGCGAAATCATATCCGTCAACTGCAAGAGCATCAATGCGGACAGCATATTTCTTGTCAGACTCAAACGGACTGTCTTCGTCAGCAAAAACGAAATCACCTTTTTCTTCGCTATATACCATCCAATAAGCCTTAAAATTAACATTTTCTCCCAGAGAAATATCCTCTGTTGCAGGTTTCTCTCCGATTATAGGCCGGTAAAGTCCGGTGAGCTTAACATTATGAATCAGCGTTCCTTCCTCACGATAAGCGGCTGTTATTTTTACCGGAGCATCCGGCATGTACATTGAGGTTGTTGAATGGGTTGGGAAAATAACATTTGCTGACTTGTCGCACTCTACAATCCATTCCTTGAATCTCATGCCGTGAGCAGGTTCATCTGCAATAACAGTAATGTATGTGCCTGGTTTTGCTTCTGTTACTTCAAATTTTTCATCACCTTCCCAAATGTAGGCTTTGCCGTTGACAACAGTAATCGAATGTGATTCCGGTTTTGATACCACAATTTCCGGTGAGTATCCATAGCTGTATGAGTAATCTTCCTTGATAGTGGGCTTGTCGTGTGTCCATTCCTGACCATCAATAGTCAGCGTAAAATCCGCAGAAAGTTTATAATATTCTACTTCAACTCTTACTTGGGCAACGACTCTGTAAGTCCCTTCGGTAAAATTTGTCTGGTCATAGTCATCCCATGTATTGTCTTCATTCTTTTTCTGCCATCTTGTCATCGAATGCGGGATATGTGCCAACGAGCCTTCACTCATAGTGAACATGGGAGTCTTTTTCTGCTTGGCGTACCCTATTATGTCCATAATGTCAGAAGTCGCTGAGACAGCGGTGACCTCTTTGTTTATCCTAAATTCGGGCGAGTGAGCATAACCATAAGAAGATGTTTCATCGATAACTTGCGCTGGTTCAGTTTCCCAGTCCACGCCATCAACAGTCAGAGACCAGTCAGTAGCCAACCTGTAGGTTTTGCTCCAGATATCCATCTGGATATCCATTCTGTAAATGCCCGGGGTGAATTTAGTCTCATTGTAGTTAACCCATTCGTCTGCCTCGGTTTTCTTCATCCATCTAGCCATCGATATGTAAGGATTGGCACCTTCGCTGGTGGTAATGGTGAAGTCAGGACGCGTACACTCCTTGTCATCGCCGATAATGTCGGCGATATTGGAGGTCGCCGTAACGGTGGCGATTTCAGTACGGGGCGTCTGTGCCACCGTGTTAAGACAGGTGACGAGAAGTCCTAAAAGGACGAGGTAAATTTTAGCTTTCATGATTGTTTGTGTTATAAAGTTGAAATTAGCTTGCAGCAGTCTCGGCAGCGGAATTATCCGAATCATTTACAGCTGCTGATTTTGCTTTTTGTTTTGATTTCTTCCACAGTAGCCAGATTGAAGCGGTGGCCACTGCAATTAAGGATATCCCAATTATGGGACGATAGAAGAGCCATGCTATGGAAATAATCAGAAGGCTCCATACAAAACCTATTACGCTACATACCAATCCTACACCCATATTCACAATACTGCCCAAAGCAGGGAACCACTTGAACAGCATGGAGAGGATTTCAAAGGTCATTTTCAGACCGCCTATTGCCATTAGAATGCCTACCAGCCTGAGTATCCATGTCAATGTAGAGTTATCATTATGCGCACCCTGAAACATATTTTCCATGCTGACAGAACCCATTTCCACGCGAGAAAAATTATTTCCATTAGCAGACATGTATGGTTCGAAGGTGTCCCCGCTCACTTTTGCAATCAGAGAGACCTGCGCCGATGGAACCGCCTTGAATATAACACGGACATCGCCTATCTGCGGATTGCCAGAGCTTTTACCAATGTAAGCTGTATTGCCGTTAACCGCCAGATAGGGAATCTCCTTCCCCGTGGAGTCGGCAAGTTGCCTGACGTCAACTCTGCCGGACGCACGTAGACTTTCGATGATGTCATGGTTTAGTGTCGCCTTTTGGACAGAATCCATAGAGAGGGTTATGTCTTTCTCACCACTTATGGAGTTTTTGAGAAAATCGGGAAGATTATATGCCCCGAACGTGACATCTTCCGCCAACTGTTTCTCATTCTCCAGCTCGGTTATCACAAAGTTTGAGTTCTGGTAAGCCGGATCATGGAACTCTGCGGAGTTTATCGGGGCATTGGTCCACTTTTTCTTGTAAGTGTAGGTCGTGACAGTTTCTTCCGATCCTCCGAACTTCTCGCGTTTTTCTTCTTTACTGTATTCCTGCCACTGGTAATATTCCACATTACGGATTAGTTTGATGGCCGGCACAGCGGCTCCGAA
This sequence comes from uncultured Bacteroidales bacterium, assembly GCA_900554845.1. Lineage (GTDB taxonomy): Bacteria > Bacteroidota > Bacteroidia > Bacteroidales > Muribaculaceae > Lepagella. The sequence continues at coordinate 11,244 of USIY01000019.1, forward strand.
CATCTCGTCTCTCAACGTGTCGTGTGATTCTGCCATTGCAGTAGCATGAATCAATTGTCCGTTAAGGTCAGTTTTGACTTCCGAAACATTGTCGACATGCACAGCCGTTCCCTGTGCCTCTTTAATCGTTTCTGCCGTCTTTACTGCTCGTCCTTCATTCCAGAACAGAAGAACCGTGGCTCCGATGAACATCGCAAGCCCGGTGCCTATTTTCTTGAATGAATTAGACAGACGGCTTCCATAGCTTGTGGTATGGGTTTCTTGATACGCCATAGTCGATTGGTTTAAGTGTTATTGTTTGTTGTCGCAAAATTAGCGGTCATGACACCGAGGTGGTTTCAATCCAGGAACATCTTATTGCAATTCTGGAACATCATAGGCTGAAAATCACGTGGATGTTCCTCAATTGAAACTGTTTGTTCCTGAATTGAAACCCGACCAAGCCGCTTATCTATAATTTTGCCAACGAAACCAATCTTCACAGATATGAAAAGAGCGATAAGGAAAATATCCATCCTGATTCTGATTGTGGCACTCGCGCAGTCGGCCACTGACATCTTGGCCTCGGAGTCCCCAGACATTCTAAAGGAAATAGGACAGCAGGTGAAGAATGACATTTCCAACGACATTCGCAACAGAAGCCGACAGGCTGTGAGAAATGCAACAGACAAAGCTCGTCAAAAAATGACGAGTGGAGTCAGTAATGCCCACAGAGGTCCAAAGAAGACTGTCAAAATAGAAAAATTTCCGGAGAGTGTTGCGGAATTTCAAGCCTTATGGAAAGAAAAAGGTATTACTCCTGAAGGGACTGTCGCCCTTCAAGTCATCGCGCTCGGGATGTGTAGCGAAATTGATCTTGAAACCGGGCTTCAATGTATGGAAATGATCAGTACGCCTACCGGGCTTACAAGCCATGCAAAGGACAGATTACGGGAATGGTATGCCGCCGGAACTAATACTCCGCGTCCATATCAGGCAGCGTCATTCATGAAAGGAGCGAAACCTGACAATGGTTATAATCCGAAACGACCACTGTCGATGGTGATGAGAATTGTAGAGACAAAGGAATTAGAAGACGGTGATCTTGTGACAGTACGTCTTGAATATTCCGGTTCTGAAAGTTCAAACGACATAAAGATAACGGTGAAACGCCCTGATGATGACGACTATTATTATATTCACGCCAATGGGTCGATGTATACGAAGGTTCGCAAAAAGAAACGCGACACTACATACTATGGCCTTCGGTAGAGCGAATGGCCTTTCATCCTAAATATATCGAATATGTATAACAAAGACGAACAGCACTCCACGTCCGGAGACATTCAGCCTGACGAGGTGCAACTTCTGATTGATCAGCGTATGGCATACCTGATTGAAAGAGAGAGAGAAGAAGCTGGCATGATTAAGTCAGAATCAAATGCGAGCAATCGAATGTGTTTCCAGAACAATGGATTTAGTCGAATCAAAAATTTGTTCGGAAGAACTCACAACAAAGATGATAAAGAATCGGCATTATTAGACAACATACAAAATAAGAACACCGGTTATGAATAAAGGAAACTGGATAGCAGTAAGGAAGAACAGTCTTTACGACAATTTCAATCTGCCTCCGCAAGCTAAGGAACAGGCGGAAAGAATATTTGACGGCATGCTGAAATTGGCTGAAGAGTGCAAAGATCAGGCGGAGTTCGAGACTCGGCTGGCCTCATCGCCGCTTACACAGGAATACAACAGACTTTTCCAACGATTTTCTAAATACGTCAAAATGCCTGACGGTATGCCTTCACAGGCTGATGTAATAAAAGGAATGGCTACAAATACGGCAAAGACATCCGCTGTTAACATGATTCGTAATCAGGCGCGCAGCTGGCTGATCAACGCATTGCCCGATGAAGTGTCGGATTGGCTTATATACCGATGGTACAAAGTGCCCGTATTGGGTGAAGTCCGTTCGTTTTTCAACTTACGTGACAGTTTCCGTCGTTGGTTCGGACTTAAGAAAAAGAAATGATTAAATAACCAAAAAATAACATTATGAACACCCTTAAGAAAATCGGCAGTATCGTGCTCGCAGCGATACTCATGATGGGCGCGGCATCGTTTTCTGCCAACGCCCAGTTCAAAGGTCTCGGCAACAAGCTGAAAGGCAAAGTCGAGAAAACGGTCAGAGAAAAAGTAGAGAAAAAGAAACACGAAGTCAAAGAAGCCTTGAAGAAGTCTACGGGAGTTGACTCTGAATCCGACTCCGGCACAGTTTCAGGGTCTTCAGAATCTGAGGTTGGCAGCTTCGATTACAAAAAGACCTACACACCCGGAGACGAGGCAAAAGCTGCCGATCCGCTCGCCACCTCAACTGAAGTGTGGGAAGGGTTCAACAAAAGTGTCGGACAGCTTCACGGAGCCTATGAGAATATGTCGGATTTTACCGTAAACTATCAGCCATATTATGCCGACAACAACAAGTATTACTGGGTCTTGAACAAAGATTCCGAGAGCCGAATCCTCAATGCATTCCTGAGCATTTTCAAGTTGCAGATGGCTTCTGACATTGACCATAAAAAAACGCTTGATATGTGGGGAGAGGAAGAAGACGGAATGGTTATTCCCGCCGATGAGATGTTTCTCAATGCATATCAGACCCAATATATAGCTGACCCCACATCCACCCGGGCTCTGCTCTTTTATCTATATGCGGATACCTATCTCAATAATATGGCCTTTAGCCAGTTTAGATATGCTCTCAAGGACGACTTCACCACAGAAGACGGCAATATCCTTCCCAAGAATTTTTATACCCAGAGAAAAGAACGTCGTCAGCAGGCTGACCAGCTGGCGAACACTGTTGCGTCATACGATACAATGCTTGGCTGGGCGGAGAAGTATTTCGACAACGCCTATTCACAAAACGATCCTTACGCAGCTTATTTCCAGTTGCTTATTGGGGAAAATATCCTAAAGAACTGCCTCCCGAATCACAAGGATTTCAACGAAGACGACACACGTTACCGCAAACTTGTGGCAAAGGTCGACGGCTCGAAAGGATATAAAATCCAGCAGGCGTTTGTATCCTCATTTGTCGATCCAAATCTAAGGCCTGACTGGATACCTAAAAATCCAGGCGCACCAGTTGCAATGCCCAAAGGAGTAGCCGTAAGTGCAGCGGTTCAGAAAGAGGCAGAGAATGCCGCTAAAGCTTATGCCGGGAATTACTATAAAAAAGTGATTTTCAAGGATGGCAAATGGTTTGACCTGAAATCTCATGAATGGCCATATAGGAAAAACGGTGAAGAGACATGGATATATATCATCGCTGAATTTCAGGGAAAGAGCTATATTCTTGAAACCGGTCTTACAAGAGACGTTAAAGGCAACAATTACCGCATTCAGACGCCGGTAGGCAATGTGGCTCAACCGCTAAAATAATTAGTATGAGACAACTTAAATATCTGGCAATGGTATCCCTCTTGATATGTTGCATCTCTTCATGCTCCAACAAGAGTAATACTGATACCGGCGACTCCGCACAAGCAGACGCAATACAGACAGAAATGACAACACCCGTAGACCACGAAGTAACTCCAGAGTCAGCACGCACTCTGGCAAAGAAAGTCTCCAACAATGAGGTCTTGACCTCCGACGACTACAACGCAATGCTCGACTATGTATTGGTAATGGGCACAAAAATGGGAGAAGCAATGAAAAATGTGGATATCGACGCCCTCACGAAGATTCCCGAGGAATATCCGGAATCCGATATATTTCTCAAGGCTCTTGAGGACGCCGCGGCTTCCAACAAACTTGACAAAGACCAGCTCGACAAAGCCAAGCAGTTCAAGAAACTCATAGGCGAAGACGAAATCTGATAAGGCTTGAGGAGTAAAAAACTAATCATAAACCAAAATCATGAAGAAAAAATTCAAAATTCTTCTGGCAGCTGTATCCTGCTTCGCCCTCACGGGCTTTATAACAGCTTGCTCAGGCAGCTCGAAAGGGTCGAACGACAGCCCACCTGAAGAGAGCGAGGCTTCTGAAGAAGTTCAGCAGACCCCTTTCGAGGCTGCCGCACAGATTGTGAAAGATCTTCCGAATGATGACGACGAAATGACCGAAACCCAGACAAAAGAGTTTCTTGACCAGGCACAGTCTCTCTGCGAGGCAACCAACGGGAAACCCGCAGAAATCGAGATTGCTCCCGGTCTTGAAATAGGGCTCTCCAACGTGAGATATGAAGACTGGCGCCCCGGGAGCAACTCAATCGAGGTGGTTGTCAAAGGCGACTTCGACAAAAGTATGGCTGACTTCCGTGTTCTGTGTCTTGACAAAGACAATAAGATTGTATTCAACAACATGCTTTCAAATAATACGGATACAAATCACAAGCTTGTCAGCGGTTGGATTGCTCCCGATAATGCCGGGAAATGGGGCAGCGTCGTTAGATTCGTACTCGTTTCAAACGAAGTCGGAGACCCTCTTAAAACAGGTGACATATACAATCAATAGTAGTCAAAGAACCTATTGTTATTACCCTTGCTTCACTCCGATTATAATCGGAGTGAAGCAGACATCATGTGAAGCATATGAATATTAGAATTATAGGCATCTTGACAATCGCGCTGCTGGCGGAAAGTTGTTCTGCCAGTTCTCACAAATGCGATAAAGGTACGACTGTAATGGATACACAAAAGGATGAACATGAAATAGCACCCCGAAAAGTCTCCGATGTGTTCTCATATTATGATTGGACAGACGGCAACGTAATCTACCGTCTTAATTCGCATAAGGGGGATGTCGACAATCACACAGGTGCTTATCATTCTTCTCCCCGATGTGAATCGTATGAGTGTTACGAATTCAGAGGTGAAACCTTGCTAGAAGGAGGGTATGGCATATGTATTGAGGGATATAATGAAAATTCATGGCACTCAGTAAACGGCGATGCGGAAGCTGTGGAATATAAATATGTAGGATGTACGGTTACTTTGCTACCCGATATGGATGCCCTGGTATTCCTTAATGAGACAGACGATGGGATTGAAAATATTCTTATCCCTGTACGTTACCCGATGCTATCGCCCGACCTAATACTTAAGAAGGTAATGGAAGATGATTATATCAAATATATGCTATGTGGCAGATTTAAGACCGTAGATGGCAGAACAGTGGCATTCGATTCCGAGACACGGAAGGCTCAAGGAACTCTTTTCAGTGATTCATCATTTGAAATCGTGACTCTTGATTTAACTCCAGCGCCGATTATTAAGATTAAAGAAAAATATTACTTCATCGAAAAACTTGATGGACCGATTAATCTTCTACAAGTCGACTTGGAGGAAGGCAACGGAATGGGGTTGAACTTGACAGGAGATAAAATAGCTCTCACGCGCTTAGATAAAGATTATTGGCAGGAATTGACCCGTAAGGTTCTTACGGTTTCGGAATTACATAAATATGCCGGTTATAATCCTACGCCTCGGTATGATATTTCTGGAGAGCAACTGAATCTGCATCGAAAAGATATGTTCGCCCGTATGCGTGAGAGTGTTATGGCAAAATATGATTATCAGGAATCTAAACTTCCAGAAGCAGCAAAAATCAACGTCCAAATGCTCCACATGCTTGAGAATGACAACATAGGCAACTGACTCAATAAGGTCATTACCACATATCAAACAATGTTTAAGTTTAATCCAATAAAGAATCACCAATCAAAGAATGAAATATTTGAGTTTGTTAAAGAACGTATTGGTAAGTGCTCTTCTCTTAGCTTGCTGTGGCACAGGAAAGGCCACAACATACCAGTATACAGGAACTGATTGTATACCACGCAGCAATGTTGAGATCCTTACCGGTGAAGCATGGACCGACGGTGAAGCGATCTATCGGTATCAACAGATACAGCAACCGTCTGATGCGGGTTCTGTTCATACGGATTCTGCAAAATATAAATGCTTTACCTTCAATGGCGTTACTCCGTCAGAAGATGATTATGACAGGTATCTTTATTTAGAAGAACTTTCCAATGGACGATGGAGATCTGTCGATCTAAATGATGGCCGATATTACAGGTGTGCGGATTGCAATTTATCGTTTGATAATACCAGCGGTGTTCTGATTTTTCGAGATTCGTGCACTGGAGAAATTATAGATGTCTTAGTTGCCCTTCCAGAGAAATATAATACAGATGAGGCAAAAGCATTTAAGAAATATGTAGAAACTGACATGACAACTTTCTTTCTTGAAGGTGAATATACTACAAGAGAAGGCAAGACTGTTGCCTTCGACCCTGAAACTTTCCGTGCAACAGGTACCCTCTTCAACAGCAAATCATTCAATCTCGGCTCTGTGTCAAATAGACCGGTACCGGTTTTGATTATAGATAACCAAGCATACTATATTGAGAAAATTCATCAAGGCTTAAACCTAATCCCTTTACAAAATTTCGATGGGGAAAGCTATGACTATATTAAAGGTGGTGATAGCATAGAACTGATGCGTACTGACGATGATTTTTGGCCGTTACTCACACAGCGCGTTCTTACAAAGGCAGAGATTCTATACTATGCCGGATATAGTTCCGAAGGACCTTATTCCGATGAGGAAATAGCACGAATAAAAGCAGCCTACTATTATATACTTGCAATGATGGCGCAAAGCATCTATGCTCGCCACGGTTATACATTCAAAGATAACAAAGAGGCTCAGCTATGGTTTATGTCCGTGTCGTGGTACAATCCTCAAACAGATGAAGTGCAACTTACCGAAGCGGAAGAGATAAACATCCAATTAATCAGAGCATTGCATAATAGACAATTTGACTGACAATGAAACAAGTAAAAATCTTCAATATTTTAATGGTATTTATACTGCATCTTGCGCCAACTTTTGGCTTTAGTGCGTATGCAATAGACAAAAGTTCAGACAATGTTGCGTCTTATACGGACTTATCAAGATTCGAAGAGCCGCTTGAACTCGCTGCAAGACTCATGTCCGGCGGATGCGAAGAAGTTCCCGACGGCTTTGAAGGTATCTATGAAATTAGGTGCTATTCTTACGATGATGAAATAAAACCTTGGGAAAAGGTTAGAGAAGAAGTCGGTTACATTTTTTATGACTTTAATGGCGACGGCATAAACGAACTGGCTATCGGCACTAATGTCGTTCCTTACCCTAACAGCCCCCGTAAGACCATGATTCTTGCTCTTTACGCAATGAGCAATGGAAAGCCGAAACTTCTATTATCCGGAACAAGTCGAAGTTCATGGTACTATCAAGATAATGGATGGTTTTACATGACCGGAGCCGAGAGTGCTGCTCGTGTGATAAGCGGACAGTATTCATATATAAATGGCATATTGAATTGCGAACATTTTTGGTTCAGTTCTCTCAATGCCGGTGGAGACCATGAGTATTATCATAGCTATTCTGACACTCTTGATCAAAATGCAGCCGTCAAACTGAATTATACAATGGATGATTACAACCTTAACGATGAAAACAATATTGACCAGTCAATATGTCTGGAGTTGATTCCATTTTCAGACTTACGCCCTATAATAGCCGAACATGATGACGGAGGTAAAATACGTTTTACAGCCTCACAGACATTGAAAGATTTCAAGATTATAGATTTATGTGATGTTATCTATTCCGATGGCAAAATAAATGTAACTGAGAAAGAGCGGCTGAGCATGGTATTGGAATCCGGACAATCCATTAGTATATATATGCCGTTTCTTGGAGACGGGCCTGAATATGCCATTTCATTTACAGATTCATTGGGAAAAATAATTAAAATGACCGTGTCGCTTAGTGGAATGGACGGTTCCATAATATTAAATCAATACAACTGGTAGTATTCAAATTAAAAATATAGCAGGTGTTGATAAATCTCATAAATCAAAAGCTTGCCAATTCCGACAATTCCCATATACAATCAAATTGTCTGGGAATGGTTTTTGAAAAATCAATTGAAAAAAGAAAGGAAATGATATAACCCATTTTTATATAAACAAAAGAGATGAACAAGATTCTTATTGTAGAAGCCTCCATCTCTGACTGTCGGCTTATGTCGGGGTTGCTTACGCGAGCCGGATATGAGCCGATAGCCGTAGATAAGATGGAGGCAGCACAATAAGAGGTGGCAAAGCTGCCACCAGGCGCTGTCGTGGTAACGGCGATGAAATTCGCCCACGGCACGGCACGGGAGTTAATCAACTGGCAGAAGTGCGAGTGTTACAAGTTCCCCGTTATTGCCATAGTGGAAGTTTTTCATGCCCTAAATGTTTATTTAATTCAAGTTTCGCAAGTTCAACTTGCTGATTTCAGATTATAAAATTGAGCGATATGAGCCATCTCTTCAGACTGGTTGATAACGGCATCGTAGATTTCTT
>USIY01000020.1 GCA_900554845.1 uncultured Bacteroidales bacterium
CTGCGACACAGGCTCTCGCGGCCTGGGATCCGGATTGGGAAATTTATGATCCGCTGGCGGCCCAGCATGAGATAATCGGCTACAATTACATGATCCACAAGGCGGAAGGCGACCATCTGAGAGTGCCCTCCAGGGTAATATGGCAAACCGAGTCCTATCCCCGCGACGCTTTCGGCAACTGGGAAAAGGTCAATGATCTGCCCTATGTCATCGGTGATTTCGTATGGACCGGAATCGACTATATCGGGGAATCGGGCATAGGCCGTTACTGGTATGAGGGAGATCCTGAAGGGGAGCATTATCACCGTCCTTTGTGGCCCTGGCACAATTCCTATTGCGGAGACATCGACATTATCGGCTTGCGCAAACCTGTATCATACTATCGCGAGATGCTCTATTCTTCGGGTCCCAAGCTGCATCTGTCAGTAAGGGAACCGCAAGGATACAAAGGTGCGATCAAGACCGGATTATGGGCGGTTTATCCCACCAAGGATTCATGGAACTGGCCCGGTCATGAAGGTAAATCTATTGATGTGGAGATCGCATCCACATATCCCGAGGTGGAACTTTACCAGAACGGCAAGCTTGTAGGGCGTAAGGCTACAGGACGTGACCAAGAATTCCTGGCTGTGTTCAATGTTGATTACAACCCCGGCGAGTTGACCGCGATAGCTTATGACGCTAACGGAAACAAAGCTTGTGAACAGAGTCTTGTGACTGCCGGGAAGCCTTATTCCATCCGTCTTACGGCCGACAGACCGAATCATGCGGCCGGGTCACAGTCTCTGGTCTATGTGCTGGCGGAGGTCATCGACAAGAAAGGGAATGTTGTTCCCGATGCGGAAGTCCCTTTGAAATTCACTGTCCGGGGCAACGGAGACATAATTGCAACCGGTTCCGGCAATCCCAAGGATTCAAAAGGATATTTCCATACTGACCGTATGACGGACGAAGGAAGGGCATTGGCAGTGGTCAAGTCCGACGGACACCCCGGACAAGTTACTCTTAAAGTCACCGGCAGGGGATTGAAACCCGCTATATTGAAATTCCATTTCCGGTGAGAGATCTTAAACCATAGTGCGGTATGAGTGTCTAAACAATAAGACAATTGAAAAGAAAGATGATGAAAAAGCTGATAATCATACTGATGGCGACATTGGGCATCGCGATTGGCGCAATGGCCGCTGAAAAACCTGCATTCCCCGGCGGAACCAAGGCTCTTGACGCATACATCACGAATAATCTGAAATATCCGCAGACAGCCAAGGACAATGGCATCGAAGGGGTTGTCGCAGTGGTGTTTACGGTTAAGGCTGACGGTACTGTAGGCAATATTAAGATCAAAAGGATGGTAGATCCTGATCTGGAAGCAGAGGCTATCCGTCTGGTCAAAGGAATGCCGAAATGGACTCCGGCGGACAAGGACGGCGTGCCTGTGGACGCACCCGCCGAAGTAAACGTCAACTTTACTCTTGAATAGAATCGCTCCGCGGTTCTAAGAGAGTGTTTGGATTTAAATCAAATTAAGATTGAGAGGATTTTTTGAGATGATTTTGCAAGTCGAGGAGGGAGCAATTGCCACATTGCGACCGAAGAGACTTGGCGAAATCAGCCAAAAAAGCCCTCAAGATTAATTTGAAGTTTTACTTCCCACTCTCATTTTTGTTAAAACGGTTTAAATTCAAACACTCTCTAAGATAATTAATGGCGTTTTCAGACCCAAAGAAATACTGAAAGGTTATGCCTTTCATAAACTTCAAACGATTTAGGAATTCTTTTTTGTCAATGCTGCCATCCTTAAGTTTTCGAATCTGTAAACCGACTTTGTCATTCGCAATCGGTCCATACACGATATCATACCTTTCCGTAGCTATTCCATCTCTGTTCTTCAAAACGAAATCGGCCCATTCTTCAGAGGACTCTTCAAATTTCAGTACTTTTAAAGAGCTGCTTGATATAATTGTATCGTCAAATTCAAATTTGGAGACTACGGGATCGCCCCCTAATAGCGTTGATTTGAATATAGCCATTTCCTGAGCTTGGCTTTCGTTATCGGATAGGTAAAACCCTTGGCCAAAATCCTTATTCGGCTTTGACTTGGTTAAGTCTATTTGATCGATAACCATATTTGAGCCGTGATACAAAATCATAATTCATCTCCGGATCTGCGACAATATGTTGCCACGCTGTTGACGGCTTCGTTGAAATCAAGCGTATGGATTATTCCATAATTTTTTTCAATAAAAGATATTCCTTTATGATGACTAATATAATTATAGGCTTGTTTGTCCGAAAGTCCAAATTCCCGGCCAAATTCATTCACAAGGGCGATGATATATTCAAATATGTCGCGAATCTCATATTTCATACCCAAAACAGATATATCTCTTATCTTGACAAAGATATAATAAATTTATGGATAATACAAGAATTATCATTCATAAAGCTTATTAAAGATATGAATGGCGAGAGTTACGAGCGATGACCTAATGTGGCTGTTGTTACAGATCCTGCCGTCGCAGGTGCCGGAACGTATCCGGAATGCTTCCGTTGCAAATCCCGTTGCCGTCTTCGTCAGATATTCGCGAAAAGTAGTTTGCGTTGGATTTGTAAAATATTGTGACTCATGCCGACGTGTCGGAATGCATTTGCAAAATCGGGAAAAATTATATACCTTTGGATGTTGACCAAAACCAGAAAACTCATACGCTATGACTATAGAGGAATTTTACAACGAGCTGATGGCCTTTACCGGTGACAAGGAGAGATCAGTGGAAGAACGCATCGATGGTGCACTTGAACTTTTGAAGCAGGAGAAGCCTGACGACGAGGTCATGGGCGCCCGTTTCGAAAGCGTGACCTACGGCCTCCTCACATCAATGCTCGACAAGGAAAACGCCTGTCATGACTACGACATAGAGATGCTTCAGCTTCTCACGCTCAACGCCGAGGCCATGGTGAGGGGGCGGATAGAGCGTGCGCTTAAGGATTTCCGCAATGCCGTATATCCCCTTATTGATGGAGGAAAGGTGCCGTTCAATACGCTGATAACGGAGGTTGTCCGTATAGTGAAGGCGCTGAGCTTGACGGTTTTCAACCATGACCGCTACGGCATTCTCGATGCCTTTATCCGCCATGCGGCAAAAGTCGCTGACTCGGAGGAAGAATATGACCGGGAAGCGGTGGCCGACATGGCACGGATGCTGTACCGACTTGACAATCTTCTTTACATACATGGAGCCGATGATGAGGCCATTCTGAAATTCATTTCCGAGGACGAGTTGCTGGAAATCCTGAAGGACCCGCTGGAGAGGGATCTGAAGAAGGACAGGATCGAATACTCACGACGGTGGGAGGAAGAATATTACGAGAGTCACCGTGCACAATAGTAGTCTCATATTACGTCGGAATAATTAGCCAAATTTTCTTATTTGGGCAAATGGATTGATTGTCAGAGTGATTTGGAAATGGTTGGGTACTAATCGTGTACTTTCGTGGAAGCTGCCGGAAAGTGGGAAAATCAATTTCGTATTTTCTTTGACTCCCGTTAAGGATTTTTAACAGCCGTCAGTTACCTCTTTTTACCCGTTTCAGTCATCGGAAAGTACACCCGGAAACAGACTTTTCGGGAGTGCTGTCAGTCATTGTCCTCTTTCAAAATCGTAATTTCGCATACCAAAATAGCTATAATTTCCGGGACGCGAAAATGTGGTGCCAGATTCTCGGCACATATTTTCAGTTATTTTTAGCCATGCCTGATATCGGCTATCCGTTATGATCTGATTTTTCTTTTTATCGCCGCGATTTTCATTCGAGTATTTTTCACCGTTATGCCGTCAACCTGCGAGGGACGGCATTTGTATTTCAATGTTGTCGAGTGGCTTTCCTGTATATCGGGGAGGCCATTTTCTATCGGATGCGAGACTGCGACAAGTGGGTCTGTATGAGGTTAAAAAAAGCCCCACCGATATGAATGCCGCAAAACATCATAATAAATAGGTCAAGGTGCACAATATACTGTCGGCCCTAATCTTTGAGTTTCGGAGCTTTTGTGTCGTTGAACCACTCGGGAACCGCACTCCCGTCGGGGAAGGTCTTGAGTTTGACATAGGCATCGGCGCCGACCGCGAGTACGAGTGCCTTATTTAAGAATTTCATATAAATTTGTCGTTTATCAGAAATAAGGGAATCGGACTCTATGGTCGACGCCAAGATACGAAATTTTTATCTAATCATTCGCCTCTGAATAATTTCGGGACAAATTCGGTCAGATAGATTCGCCAGTTTTTCCAGATATGGCCGTCAGGGGTTTCGTAGTAAACATAGGGATAGCCTTTCTCGTCAAGCATCCTGCGATACTGGGTGTTGGCGTCATAGAGGAAATCGGTATTGCCGATGGCAATCCAGTAGAGCGCCGGTTTTCTGTCAAACTGCGTCTTCAGTTTACTGTCGATATCTGTGTAGACAGGTGATTTCACATCATCATTCGGCTTGATGGCGGCGGAGAAAAGGCCTACATAGTCAAACATGTCGGGATATTCTCTCGAAATGCCCAGCGAGTGGAAACCGCCCATCGACAGTCCGGCAATAGCACGGTGGGACTTGTCGGCAAGTGTGCGGTAGTTTGAATCGATGAAGTGGACCACTTCGGGAAATGAGGCCTCGAATGAACCGTCCATCGTCTTGGGGAGCCTGATTGTCGGAGGCACCAGTCCTGATGAAGTCTCGCCCGGAGCCGCTTCCTGAGAGGCATTGCCGTTGGTCATCACGACAATCATGGGCTCGGCGTTGCCCGACGCAATGAGATTGTCGAGAATCTGTGCGGCGCGTCCGAGCTCGACCCAAGCATTTTCATCGCCGCCCATTCCATGGAGAAGATAGAACACCGGATAGCGTCCGTCGCCCTGCTCATAACCGGCAGGAGTGTAGACCGTCATTCGGCGGCTCATGCCGAGCGATGGACTGTCATGCCACACCTTCGATACGGTTCCGTGGGGCACATTGCTGACTCTGTATAAGTCGGCCCTTTCGCCGGGGATTATGAAGATGTTAGAGACCGAAGCCACATCGCGAAGCATGTAGACATTGTTGGGGTCATTGATACGGAGCGAATCGACAAGATAAGTGTAGCTGTATAGCTCAGGAGACAGAGGCGCGGCGGTTGTGAACTCCCAGAGCCCGTCGCTATTCTTTTTCAGTTCGGCTTTACCCGGGACATCAAAGGAGCCGTAAGGAGTTGAGACCTTTTCTATCGGCAGGAAATCACCGGTCACGATTACCTGACGAGCCTTGGGCGCGTCAAGACGGAATGTCACAGTATTGTCGGGGTGAATGTCGGGCGATATGATTGTAGGCACGCCCCAGATGGCCTGCTGAGCCAGCGCTGAAAACGAAAGGCTCAGTGCCAGTACGATAGATAATGATTTTTTCATATATTGTAAGATTGATTAATTTAGTTTCACTACTGTCTTTTTACCATTGTAAGCCGTCTCGTAGGTCTTGCCGGTAGACATGTCCTTTATCAGGAATTTTCTTGAGGTCAGCATACCCGGATAAGCTCCTTTACGATTATGGATGGTGACAGTGTTGTTTTTCCGGCTGTATGTCATGTCGATGGTCGAATATACGCCTTTTTTATAATTGTAGCCGTCACCCTCGTCTTCATAGAGAGTGAAAGAGCCATCGGCTCCCGGATAGACTTTCAGTTCGAGTCTGTCCCAAGGCTTTTCGGTGGCAAACTGAACATCAGGACCTATCGGTATTATACTGCCGGCTCTTGCGAAGACAGGAATGGTCTTGATAGTGACAGGATATTCGATGGTTTGACCGCCCTGATATTTCTGACCGCTATTGAAATCATACCAGTCCGTGCCCGCAGGTAGATAGACCATGGTCGAGCGCGGGGCCATGAAATCAATCTCAGTCGAAGTCATGGCGTCTGAGTTCACGTCCGATTTGTCCCATCCGGTATTCTCGTCGATATTGACTACAGTCTCGGGAGTATAGTGAGCGTTGACAACCGGAGCCACGAGCAGTGACTTTCCAAACATGTATTCTGAGTTGCAGTCGTGACCTTCGGTATCTGAGGGGAAATCCATCACGAGCGGGCGCATGAAACTCGAGCGATTTGAGCTGACGTCCCATGCGAGAGAGTAGACATAAGGAAGAAGAGCATAACGCAGGCGGATAGCATCCTCTAAAGCATCGAAAACCGGCTCCCCTTTTTGTCCGAAATTGTAAATCTCGCGGGGACAGTCGGCACCGTGGGAACGCATCATCGGAGTGAACACACCCATCTGTGTCCAGCGAACAGTCAGTTCACGGAAGAGAGGATTGTCGCAGGCTTTCATAGCGGGAGTGGCATAGCTGCTGCAGAAGAATCCGCCGAGGTCGGAATTGACGTTAGGATTGCCGGTCATGGAGAAATTCAGCTGCGCGGGAATCTGCTTACGGAGCATATCCCATGTCGATGCCACGTCGCCGGTCCAGACGTTGCAGCCGTAGCGTTGCTGACCGACCCAGCCTGAACGGGTGAGAATGAAAACACGCTTGGAGCTGTCAGCCGCAAGCTGATGGTCATGGACTCCACCCACTGTCAGCAGCGGATAGGCGCCTCTAACCGATCTGAACGAACCTGCGCCGGTTGCAAAATCCCAGTTGTCGTCATAGTGGTCAGGCTCGGTAGAGTCCATCCACCATCCGTCCATGCCGAAATCGTGCAGGCGTCTGAGGTTATCCCAATAGATGTCACGCGCCTCGGGCGAGTAAGCGTTATAGACCTTGACACCTGAGGGATAGTCCATGCGCGGAGGCCATCTGTCAGCAATGCCCGACTGAGGCCATGTGGCGATGTCAAACAGCAGATCCTTTTCGGCAAGCTGGGCGTAAGGCTTGGTCTGCGGACCGAATGACGACCAAATGGAAATGATGATGTGGACATTCATATCGTGAATCGTATCGACCATGCTCTGCGGTCTGTCGAAATCAGGGTTCATGAATTCCATGGCGTTCCAGAGATAATTGTTTCCCCAATATTGCCAGTCTTGGATGATACCGTCAAGCGGAACACCGAGTTCACGGTATTTCTCAACAACTCCCACCGTCTCTTTCTGAGTTTTATAGCGTTCACGCGACTGCCAGAAACCGTAGGTCCACAGCGGGAACATTGGGACATCGCCGGTCAGAGCGCGGATTTCCGCAATTACACCGTCCGAATCGCCGCCATACATGAAATAATAATCGATGTCAGGACCGATTTCCGAGAAAAACAGAAATCTGTCACCCTTATCGCTGAATGTCGTCGGTGAATAATTATCCCAGAAGATGCCGTAGCCCTTCGATGTCTGCATGAGCGGAATTCCATCCTCAATGTTGCTTGGGAAAAGCGCACGAGTCAGTCCGCGCTGTGAAAGGTTGCCGTGTTCGAGATTGCCGAGGCCGTAGACGGCTTCATCACTGTCAATCGAAAACGACTGCTCGACTGCGAGCGTCGGCTGACCGCTGTAACTGACGGGGCGAAATTCCGCAGGGTCTTTTTCAGCTGTCAGAAGTCTGCCTTTGTCGGTGTAAAATGAAACGAGGCCGGTCGATTTGTCAATCTCTATCCTGATTCGGTCGGATTTCAGGACAAACCGTCCGGACGACTCGCCGGATGTGAGTCTGACTTTATCCGGCGTGGAAATGACCGAATAGCTTTCGGCAGGTTTCCGACTGTCGCCCGACTGTTTTTCAATCCTGACAGTAGCCGGAGTATAAAATGTGACTGACATTTTCATGTCTCCTATTTCAGCCTTGACGCCATTGTCAGTCCTGACAAAATCTGAGGCCGAAAGAGGGAAGCACACCGACAGCACCGTCAGTGTCATCGCTGAGATTATATGTGATTTTATTGACATGTCAAAGTTTTAATGCAAAAATAAATAAAAAAAGCGGGATTTCCGGTCTGACTCCAGAACTTCAAGGATTCACATCCTCAGAACATTCAGGAAATTAATGTCCGAAAACCCCGCAGATCTACAATTATTTACCTTAAAAGCTGAGTCGAAGTTTATTTGGATGCACCTGTAAAGGCCTTGATAAACAACGGATAGAGCGGCTGATAAGTCGTGCGGTCAATCAGCTGTCCCCAGAAGAATACGTTTATATCCGCCTTGCCTTTTGAATAGCCGGTGATAAACTCACCATATTTGACCTTTTCCTCTTCGGGGATACGGTCATAGGCGCCACACTCACCGATTACGACGGGAACTCCTCTGGAATTAGAGAATTCGACAAGCAGGTCGAGCTCTTTGCGGAGCATATCTTCGAAATCAGCTGTCCACGCGGGCATTTGTTCATCGGAAAGGTCATCGAGCGAGCCGTCGAGGTTCGAGAAACCCGCAGGAGTGTAGTTGTGGACCTCGACAAGCAGGTGACCGCCGATTCTGTCGGAGGGAATGACGAGATTGTCAAGACGGGTCTCACTGCCGCCACCGCCATAGGTGTTAATGATGAGGTTTCGGTGGAGGTTGTTGCCTCCGGTGGCACGAACTGTGTCGACAAACTTCTGAGCGAGGATGTTGACAGCCTCATAGCCGCCGGCCACTGGCTCGACCCATGAATCCTGCGCGTCGAGCATCTCATTGTAGCCTTCGAAGAGAAGTTTCTCGCCATACTTATTGAAACGGTTTGCAATCTGAGTCCACAGGCTGCCGAATTTCTCGGAAATGGCATCGACATTCTCAAGGTCGGCACAGACCCAGGCATGGTCACCGGCGCCGGTGTCGTGGTGGACGTTGAGGATGCAGTAGAGACCTGCGTTGAGAGCATAGTTGACGACTTCCTCCACGCGGTTCATCCACGGTTCCTTGACGGTCCAGTTCTCATCCATGTGGAGATACCATGTCACAGGCACACGCACGCCTTTGAAACCGGCGGCTGCGACGGCATCAAACCAGCCTTGGGTCGCAAGGGGCTGTCCCCAACATGTCTCGGCCGCCACGATGTCATCCCAGTCAAACCAGTCGCCGCAGGCATCGAGAGTGTTGTAGAGATTGATGCCAGAGCCCATGTTGCGGCTTGCGGTCATGGCTGTCTCCCACCCCGACTCATCAGCTGCGGCAGTCTGCTTCTGAGTCACGGTCACGGTCTTCACCTTGTCAGCGGCTTTGAAAGTGACGGTACATGTGCGGGTCTCCCCTTTGCCGAGAGGCTCTGCGGTCAGTTTGATGTAGCGGGGCTCGTCAGCCTTTTCGGGGTCTTCGCTGACAGTGGGATCACCCGAGCGGTTGGATAGTGTGAGCCAGTCGGAGTCGGCTGACTTCGTGACATTCCAGCAGGCGTTTGTCACAAGTGTCAACAGGACGTTGCCGCCGTAGGTGCCGAAATCAAGGGCGGTCACTTCGGAGCCGTCGCAGGTCACCGAAAGCTCAACAGGACTCTCGGGCATATATTCCTTATCATCGTCGGAGCAGGATGTGACCCCGATTGCGGGGAGCAACAGGCTTACGAAAAGCAGAAGCCTGTCTATTGGTTTCAGATAATATTTCATTGTTCAGAGGTTATTTGACGTAGAAACGGAAGTTGTCGTAGGCGATAATCACATTGTCGCCGGTGTTGTCGTAGCCAAGGAAAATCTTGAAGTTATCGCCACCCGTGTCAGACGCGCAGAGGTCACCGTAAGTAGCGATGCCGGGAGCGATTTCAGTCATCGGGATGGCTACCGACATCCACTCGCCGGGCATAAGCACGCCGCTCGCACGGTCAGCGATTGCGATGCCGCCCTTCTCCTTGCCAAATACGGTAATGGTCGAAGTCATGTTGCCCGCAACGGTGAACTGCTCGTGCATGTAGACCTCATAGCGGAGCTCAATGTCGCTCAGCGGAGTCGAGGCGCTGATGCCTGAAGGCGCTGCCTTAGAGTTGATGGTGAGGTTGTGGTCCCACCAGCAGGTGAAACCTTCGAAGTAGACGTAGTAGCCGGCGGATTTCTTTATAGGACTGGTCTCGGGAACCGCTGTCCAGCCCCAGGCGGGATAGCTGCAGAAATGGTTGGTGCCCCATCCGTAGGCCATCTGGGTTCCGTGGCCGTCGAAGTCTTCATAGACGCGGCTGTAGTCATAGAACTGCAGGTTCTCGCGGCCGCCGAGAGTGGCTACGGTAATCAGGCCGTTGGATTCGGCCGAGGGAATACAATCAGGCATCGTGAACACAAGCTGGTCCATATTCTCGTTGGTCTCGACTGTGCTGACATCAATGTCAATCTCGCCGCCGAGGTTGATGGCTGTGATATCGGTGAGATACTTGCCGTAGATCACGACTTTCTGACCGGGAATAGGCATATCGGTGGAGATGTCGGTCAGTACAGGTTTCTGCGGCGAGCGGGAGAATCCGCAATAGGCATTTCCGGCATAGCACTCGACCATGTAAATGCCCTTGGCGGGAATCTCGTTGGAGGGCATGGTGAGTTTAATCTCCGTGCGGTCAGCGTTTACACTGAAATCAGTAATTTCAAACATGGGTACTGTGTCGAGGTCTGTCACATAGATATGCTCTACCTCGTGGAGAGTCGTTCCGATAAGGGTTACTTCCTGACCGGGAACCATTTCAGCCACACCTTGGTCATTGGTGGTCAGCTGTGCCTTGTAGAGTTCGAGTGTCGGGTAGCCGGCAATCACATGGAAGGCATAGGTGGCTGTGCCATGGGTAGTCTCGATTCTGATTTCAAGCGGCAGAGACTCGTCGACACCACGGACCACGAGATCCTGAGGGATGGTCACGATGAGATGGGTCGAGGTGTTGTAGTTGCTGTTGAAGTAGACGTCCTGGTCATTGATATAGACATGAACGGCATTGTGCAGATTGCTGCCCTCGATGAGTATCATCTGCCCGACCATGGCGTCGGTGAAAGTGGAGTCGGAAAGAGCGGGGTCAGTGGTGCGGACACGCTCGATGACCGGCTGCCCGCCGCCGTTATCATCGTCGGAACATGACACCAGCGAAAGAAGCGCGATATTGGCAAACAGTACGGCCAATAATATATAAAGTCTGTTCATGATACGGTGAATTAATCGTTAAATTTATAATGTTCGGGCTCTGCCTTGAGGAGCGGATTCTGAATCACGTCGGTTTCAGGATAAGGCAGGAAGATGTTGCCGGCAGTGATGTTGGCTTTGACTGAGGGCTCGATGATGGGGCCGAAAGGAGTGTCCTGATATGTTTTCCAGTCCTCACCTTTCGAGACGAAAGTAATCTCCTGATTAGCGCCGATTGCAATCTCGTCCCATGTGTAGCCGCGATACTGGCTGTTGAAATATTGCAGCATCTTTTCGGGTTGCCATTTGTAGAGGTCAACGAGATAATACCAGTTCTGATACTCAAGCGAGAATTCAACACGGTTTTCACGGATAAGGTCGTCGAGAGTCACAGTGGCTGCCTCGTCGATGCCTGCGCGACGACGCAGGGCGTTGAAATATTTGATTTCATCGCCGGAAACAGACGATTTGTTGCCGAGACATGCCTCGGTGTAGACGAGATAGATGTTGGCGAGACGGACAATGTAGGTGTTGAGCGGAGAGTTCATGCTCGATACATAACCGTCGTTGTCATCGTCGGGGCCGCCGGGGACACCTTTTTTGAGGATAGAAGTGTTGCCATCGTAGGTATAGCCGCCGTCGGCAATACAGATGTAGTCATAGTGGACGCCGGGCGTGACGAAGGTGGCGTCGCGGCGGATTGTCTCCCACTTTTCCTTGCCGTCGCTGCCGGTGTAGCGATACTGCATGAGCATGTCGGCTCCCGGATTGAGCGCGCTCCATGAAGCGACGCCGCCCATCATCTTCGCGTCGCCGCAAAGGTCGGAGTTGAGGGTATTCTTGACATACCATGGACCGTCGGCCGAGGCATACCACTGAAGCTGGAGCAGTGACTCGATGTTGTTGTTGTGGCGATACTTGAAAAGATCGTGATAGTCGGCCATCAGCTCGGCACCGCTATTGTTGATGATGTCGAGACAGAGTTCCTTACACTTGTCAAGGTCAGCCTGATCGCGCTGGGTCTTACCCCACCCTGAACGGCTGAGATAAGTCTTGGCGAGCATCGCTTTCGCGCTCCAGCAGGTGGCACGGCCGGCGGCCGGGGGAGTCGCAGGGAGCTTTTCGGCGGCAAATTCGAGGTCGCGGATGATAAATTCGTAGACATCTTCTTCATAGTTACGGGGACGCACGGGATTGTCGACCACATCCTGATTGTTTTCAAAAAGGATTACCGGACCCCATACATGAACTGCGTAATAATACGCGCAGGCTCTCATCAGACGGGCTTCGGCGATAGCCGCTTCCTTGGCCTGCCGGGAGACCTCGGGCAGGCACTTGGTGTTGATGTTGGTTATAGTGGCGTTGGCCATCGTCACAACCGAGTAGAGTCCCTGCCATGCGTTGGTCAGGTCACTGTTGAGCGCGTCGACGGTAAAAAGCGCGAACTGGGGAGAGTTGTAGGGCGAATAGACGTCGTTTGCCCTCATGCTGCCAAGCATCCAGATGGCACGCGAGTTGTAGTCGAACCATGCTCTGTTGTAGAGCGGAGCTGTCGAGGATGCGACCGCGGCATCGGAAGCGTAGAAGTTGTCCTCGACATATTCACCGCTGGGAACCTTGTTGAGGAAATCATCGCTGCAGGAAGTGACACTGAGGAGTGCTGTCAGTCCGATGATATATTTGTTAAGTTTCATATTTCTATTCTAATTGGTATTAAACAACGATTATAGGCTGACATTCAGGCCGAAAGTAAACATACGCTGCGAGGGGTAGCGTGCGTAGTCAACTCCGCGGAGAAGCACCTGCTGGTTGTAGGCACCGATTTCGGGGTCGTAGCCCTTATATTTGGTAAAGGTGTAGAGGTTCTGAATGTTGCAATAGATACGGATAGACTCCACGCCGAACTTACGGGTGAACGAAGCGGGAATCGTGTAGCCGATGGACACGTTCTTGATGCGGAGATAGGATGCGTCCTCGACATAGACATTGCTCGTGCGGGAGTTCTGATTTGACGAAGCTTGGTCGATGCGGAAGGTCGACGCTCCGGGGTTTGTGACGTGCATGTTGCTGAGTGTGCGCTTGCCCTCGGGGTCGATAAGGCCGACCTTGGCATAATCGCATACTGAAACGAGAGTAGCCCATCTGTTTGCAGGATCGCTCTGCTCCTGAAGCAGATAGTTATAGCCGTCGTTGCCGACCGAGCCGGTCAGGAAGAGGTTGAAGTCAAAACCTTTCCATGAAATCGAGTTGTTGAAACCGAAAGTGAACTTGGGTTCGGGATTGCCGATGTATGTACGGTCTTTCTCATCGATGACACCGTCGCTGTTGATGTCTTCATAGATATAGTCGCCATACCACACGCCTGTGCCCTCGGCTATCTCCTTGTTCTCGGGGATGGCCACGAAACGGGGGTTGCCGTTAGCGTCAAGGATGAAGTCGCCGTTGCGGTCTTTCATGTAGAAGTCACTTTCCTTTTCAAACATGCCTATTACCTTGTAGCCGTAGAACTGGGCCACGGGGTTGCCGACTGTGGTATAGGTGAAGATGTCAGAACCGATTTTGCCTTGGATGCCGGTGCTCTCGGTGTAGAGCTTCATAACCTTGTTGCGGTTGAGAGAGAAGGTCAGGCCTGAGGTCCATGTGAAATCACGGTTGGAGATATTGACGGTGTTTAGCGTAAATTCAAAACCCTGGTTGCGCATCTCGCCGGTGTTGACCCACGGAGAGGCGATGACGCCGCTGATATATGCCGGGAGAGCGGCCTGCATCAGAAGGTTGTCGGTATTCTTCAGATATGCGTCAAAGATAAACTCAAGACGGTTGTTGAACATCGTGAGGTCGAGACCTACGTTATAAGAATGTGTCTCCTCCCATTTCAGCTTGCTGTTGGCGAAGTTTGCGGGAGAGAAGCCGGTGCCCCAGGCTGTGGCCCATGGAGCCATCGTAGAACCATAGGCATAGTTGCCTGCATTCTGGTTACCGACGATACCCCAGCCGAGACGGAGTTTTGCATCGGCAAGCCACTGCACATCCTTGAGGAATGATTCGTTTTTCAGACGCCATGCGAAAGCTGCCGAGGGGAACCAGCCCCAACGGTTGTCATTGCCAAAAGTCGACGAACCGTCGGCACGGAGAGTGGCGGTCAGAAGATAGCGGTTGTCGAAGTTGTAGTTAATACGGCCGTAGTATGACTCGATTGCAAAAGAGCCTTTGCCGCTGTTGTTTGTGGCGGTCTTCATGTCGCCCACGCTGATTGAGTGGATATTATTGAAGAGGTAACCTGAACGGCCTGCCGAAAGATTCTCCCATCCCGATTCCTGCGACTCGTGACCGGCCATCACATTGAGGCTGTGTTTGCCGAAATCCTTCATGTAGGTCACATACTGCTTGAAGCTCGTATAGTGGCTGCTTGATGAAGTGCGGGTGCTCTGGCTGGTCTGCTTGAACTCTCCGAGAGTCATCGCGGGCTGGAAGAAGTAGGAATTAGTGCGGTCATAAGAACCACCGTATTCGATGCGGGCCGTAAGACCGGGGAGAATCGTGATGTTGGCATAGGCGTTGATGAGAGCCTGTAGGCCTTTGTTGTAATTCTCGCGTGTAAGAGCGTCGGCAAGGGGATTGGTGTAATAGATGCCGAGCTGATTGTTTTCCTGATAGCCGATCAATGGATGCCCATTGTCGGCGCCACAGTCATAAGCACAGCCATAATCATCGCTGTGACAGGTTGGGTTCATCAGCTGACGCGCTCCGCGACATCCAAGCTGGCTCATAAAATAGGAAAGGAGGCAGAATGATGGATTTCATGCAAAACAAATATTTCCTCATAGCCCTTACTTTCGGTTTCTATCTCGGTGCGCAGTTGCTGCAGCGGCGCACAGGCATCAAGCTGCTCAATCCTATCCTGATTTCCATAGCCGCGATGATATCATTTCTGCTGCTGAGCGACATTGACTATGTCACCTACAAGCAGGGTGGGGATTACATCGACTTCTGGCTCAAGCCAGCGGTGGTTGCCCTTGGCGTACCCCTCTACAAGCAGCTCTCGACCATAAAACGGCAGCTTCTTCCGCTTTTGCTTTCCGAACTTGCCGGATGTGTGGCCGGTGTGGTTAGCGTGGTGCTTCTCGCCGAGATGTTCGGCGCCACTCGCGAAGTTGTCATCTCTCTTGCTCCCAAGGCCGTCACCACACCCATAGCCATGGAAATATCAAGCGCCATGGGAGGAATCGCGCCTCTCACGGCTGCCGTTGTCGTGGCTACCGGAATTTTTGGCGGAATGACCGGTTTTAAGATTGTAAGGATGAGCCATATACATTCGCCCATTGCGGAAGGCCTGTCAATCGGTACTGCGGCACATGCCGTAGGCACATCCGCCGCCATGGAACGCAGCGAGCGCTATGGCGCCTTTTCGTCGATCGGTCTGACTCTCAACGGACTCTTCACCGCGCTGCTGGCTCCCATGATCCTGGGGCTTCTCGGATATACGGTGTGAGAGGCAACCATGCGCCGGCTTTGCGGCTTGTTCCGTACGATGGCGTAGAGGACGAGTTTGCCGAAATATTTGCTGATTCAGTATTTGAATTTCTAAACCATGAAAAATCTGCGTGCAATATTGTTAGGCTGTGCTTTCGCTTGCAGCGCTTGCGTCACAGCAGGGAATAAAACTGATTATAGTACGTATGTAAACCCTTTTATCGGGACAGGCGGTCACGGACACACTTTCCCGGGAGCGATTGTGCCGCACGGCATGATTCAACCGGGCCCCGACACCAGAATTGACGGCTGGGACGCTTGTTCGGGATATCATTATAGCGATTCGCTGATTAACGGTTTCTCTCAAACCCATTTGAGCGGAACCGGATGCGCCGACTATGGCGATTTTCTGCTTATGCCTACCTCCGGCGGTCAGATTATAGACAATCAGACAGACACTTTGCAGAACCGCCCTTTCGCATCATCCTTTTCACATGCTGATGAATGCGCCGAGCCGGGTTACTACTCGACATTCCTTGGACGATACAGTATAAAGGCCGAGGTGACCGCCACCGAGCGGGCGGCTCTGTATAGATTTACATATTCCGAGGGGAAAGATGCCGGCATGATTCTTGATTTGGATTACTCCATTCAGAATCAGACAAATCTGGACATGAGGATTGAAGTGCACGGCGACAGCGCCATCCGGGCATACAAAAGGACCGGAGCTTGGGCGTCCGACCAACAGCTGTCAATGTATGCGAAGTTCTCAAAACCATTCGCCTGCCGGATTATAAACGATACGATCATCGACAGCAAAGGACGCGATTTCGTTCGGTGTAAGGCTTTGCTCAGATTCCCCGATATCGCCGATAATGAAGAGCTTCTTGTAAAAGTGGGAATATCGGCGGTGGATTGGAGCGGTGCGGAGAAAAATGTTTTGTCAGAGATTCCGTCATGGAATTTCGACCAGGTCCGGGCCTTTGCCCGTGACAAGTGGAACGATTACCTTTCGATAATTGATATAGAGGCGGACAACGATACCGACAAAACAATTTTCTACACGGCCATGTACCATGCCGCCGTCAGTCCGAATCTGTTTATGGATGTAGACGGACGCTATCTCGGTATGGACAGAAAACCGCATCAGGGAGATCCCGCAAAGCCGGTGTATACAGTTTTCTCCCTCTGGGACACGTACCGGGCGCTTCACCCCTTGCTCACCATAATCGACACGGAATTAAACAATGACTTTATAAATTCATTATTGCTCAAGCATGAGGAAGGCGGTTTGCTGCCGATGTGGGAACTTGCCGGCAATTATACGGCCACGATGACGGGCTACCACGCGGTGTCATTAATGGCCGACGCCGTAAACAAAGGGATTGCCGATTTTGATGTCAAAAAGGCTCTCCGGGCAGGATTGCGAACGTCGGTATGGGATACCGCCGGTATAATTGCGCCGGAACCTGTAAGGAAAGCTCTGATGCCAAAGTCGAAAGAATATAAGAATTCTTTAGGGTTCATTCCTTGGGACAAAGAGTATGAATCCGTTGCGAAAGGGCTCGAGTACGCTTATGATGACTGGTGCATATCGCAGTTGGCAAATGCCGCAGGCGACAGTCAGACGGCGGAAAGCTATAAAATCAAGGGATTGGCCTACAGACAGTATTTTGATCCGGTAACCCGATTCATGCGTGGAAAAGATGAGCGCGGCAGATGGCATGAACCGTTCAATCCGCGCTCGTCAAATCATAGGGCCGACGACTATTGCGAAGGTACGGCATGGCAATGGACATGGTATGTTCCCCATGATGTGGACGGACTCATGGATCTTATGGGTGGCCGCGATAGGTTTGTGGAGAAGCTTGATTCGCTGTTTACGGCTGATTCTACATTGGAAGGCGAAGTTGTATCAGCCGATATTTCCGGACTGATCGGCCAATATGCGCACGGCAACGAACCATCGCATCATATAATACATCTGTACAACTATGCCGGATGCCCTTGGCGGACACAAGAGCTGATCGACAAGGTCTTGAAAGAGCAATATCGCAACGATACCGATGGATTGTCGGGAAATGAAGACTGCGGGCAGATGTCGGCCTGGTATATACTCAATGCTCTTGGCTTTTATCAAGTGTGTCCGGGAAAACCGGAATATTCCATTGGAAGGCCCTGGTTCCCCAAGGCAACGGTACATCTTCCCAACGGAAAGTCGGTTGACATTGAAGTTAAAAACTTCTCCAAGGAGAACAAATATATCAAATCAGTCAAGCTGAATGGCAAGCCGTTGAAGGAACCCTTCTTTAGCCATAGTGACCTACAGAATGGAGCTGTGTTCGAATATGAGATGACTTCCGAGCGCCCCGATGCCTGCAATTAAGATATTTTAACGATAAAAACTAATTAATTAGTTGCATAAACGAAATAATTAGTTTAACTTTGCCGCAACTAATTTTTTAGTTGCGGCAAAGGCTAACCTTATAAAAAACATAAGTCACATAAGCCACATCAGACACATAAGCCACATGAAAGCAGGAAGAAAGAAACAGGTGCTTACCGAAAAGGAGGGTGTCATAATGAACATGCTCTGGGACAACGGACCGATGTTCGTGCGTGAGATGCTGGAGCGTTATCCGGAGCCACGTCCGCATTTCAACACGGTGTCCACGCTGGTCCGGATACTTGAGGGAAAAGGGTACGTGAGCCATGATGTGGTGGCCAATTCCCATCGTTTTTTCGCCGTAGTGGCCAAATCGGAATTTCAGAAGCAGGGCATAGCGGATGTAATCAAAAACTACTTCAATAATTCGTACAAGATGGCTATATCGGCCTTGGTGGAGGACGATAAGCTCACCGTCGACGAACTTAAGGAGATAATAGAATATATCGAAAACAAGAATCCTTCCGACGACTCCAACAACTGATGCCATATGGGAGAATTATTTTCAATCACGCTCGTTTCCGGCATAATTCTTTTATGCCTGTATCTTCCTTACAAGCTGTTGCTTGCGCGGGAACGGCAACATCGGTTCAATCGTGTGGTGATCTTAGGGATTTACCTGACGGCGGTCGTGGTGCCTTTACTGCGGCGCATGCCGTTCCCTGCAGAAGAGGTAGTGGGCGGAAGCGTGGAAACTGCCGTCGGCAATATAT
>USIY01000021.1 GCA_900554845.1 uncultured Bacteroidales bacterium
CATGTCGTTTTTTTATGCCCGTATCTCTGAAATTACATACTTGCGAAACTTAAATCAATGAAATTTACCGACACTATAGCTTCTTGCTCGTTTTGCGTAACCCCATATTTGACCAACAACAATTCGTTTTGTTGACGTGGCGTGAGTTCATGGATTCTATGGTCGCTTATCAACTGCAGCCTTGAAGATTCAACTGCGTCGAACAACAGAATCTCATACTCCATTAATTCCGCCGGTATATGATATGTGTCGTTATTTATTATAGATGCATATTCATATTTTGAGAGATCGGCATGGTTTGAAACAATGGATTTAGACGTAGTGCATGAGGCAAGCAACATTCCTACAGCAAAAACGACAATGATATTAATGAAATTTTTCATATTGCAACATTTATTTCAAAGCTTCT
Source organism: uncultured Bacteroidales bacterium (assembly GCA_900554845.1). Taxonomy (GTDB): domain Bacteria; phylum Bacteroidota; class Bacteroidia; order Bacteroidales; family Muribaculaceae; genus Lepagella. The sequence goes on from USIY01000021.1 coordinate 410, forward strand.
GCCTTAAGTTTCTTAGTTCTTTGTCGACTCCACGTCAAAAGCAACACGTGTATATGTGCTTTCATATCGTACCAACAATGTGACACGCACTTTGCCCCCCGGAGTCCATGAACTATTGGAGAATGTTATTTTGTTATCCTCCACCACAATGTCGAGACGATCTTTGAGATAGGAATATTCATAATCATATACGCTGATGTCGTCGTCGATCACACAACCCTCGGGGAATGTAAACTCTGCCGTCTCCATGACATCGTCCGAGCTTTTTATTTTCATAGACAACTCTATCACTTCGTCCCAATCGGGAAGCTGTTTGATTTCAGGATAGCATTCGGCATAGCTTACTTTTGCTCCGCATATGTCGTTTTCTTTGTCATAAATCCATGAATCAACGTAGACATTGTAAAAGTTCGCGTCCACAGGATATGCTCTCGCTCCGGCAACCGTACGGATGTCACGTGCATTGAATATCTGATAATAACTGCAGGGAGTGACCGCTACCTCCTGTCCGATCTGCGACAGATTCGGACTTTTGTCCATTCCTCCTTTTTTACCGAGGTCAGCTATCCCACATTGGGAAGTCGTAAAATTAACCGAGTTATTTATATAGACATCCGAGCCGCCAAGCGTCGTTTCTCCATCGGAGATCATCATGTTCATCGTGATGGAATTGGCAGGCAGATTGGGTTCGTTGTCGTCATTGCATGACACTGCCGCTATTGATAAGAAAACAGTCAGGGCAATTATAAGCTTGTTCATTCTTCTCGCATTCTCCTTTGACTCCAGGGAGAAATAAATTGTTATAAAGGATACGTGAGCCAACTATTCCGGTCCGGGTTTGCCAATTGTTGTTAATTTTCAACGTTTTCCAATCCCAAGATCAGCATAACGCACCTTACTTTTCATAATATTGAGGATGGACACCGCCAATCCTTATACAAAGATATGCAATAAAGTTGAAATAGAAAATATCGCCGGACCATTTATGGAGCAGATCGTATGCATCGGTTATTTTACCCGGAACCAATATCCAGCGGACACTGACAGAGTCATTGGATTTGATGCTCCGAAATGATCAGTGCGTCCCGAAGGCAGGACATTGCCGATACCAAAATAAAAGCGTGCCTCAAGATATATTGAATTTCTGGTGTTGATGCCAAATTCTCCACCAAGTCCTCCCGATATACCATAGTCCACTTTCCCTTTTGTCGGATAGCTGTATTGCTGCGACGTATGCACAGGGAAATTAGGAACAGATCCCACGTTCTCATAATCAAAATTGGATTTTACGGAATCTCCAAGTTTAAAACTAATCGATGGACCCAGATTTATGAAAAATTTATGTCGTCTTCCAAAATATATATGCGACATGAACGGAATCTGGATATAATCGATGGTTCTTGAATATGAGAACGGCTCATTCTCGAAATTTTCACTCCATCCTCGTTGCTCAAAATTCGCCTCGACCAAAAAACCAAAATGATTTTCTTCGGTGTATCTGAAGTTGAGGCCGCCGTTAGCGCCCAATAAGAAACCTTGTCGCACACTTGGAGAAAAATTCACCATCGAGGCATTCACACCCCCATGCGCTCCAACGGAAATCTGGGCCTTATAATGAGTCTGCGCAGTCACTGTCGATGTCATGTATACAATCAACAATGAAAGTATTGACAATAGCTTGTTCATTTTACCGCCGTTTTTTCAACACTGCCGTAAGGCGTGAATTGTATAATATAAACCTCGCGGTTGATAGGGCCGGTCCATGTGCTCGGACGCTCCAAAGTAAAATCGTTCTGCACGGTTCCCCGTGAGTCACCAAGAGAATTCAGGTCTCCCCCATTCTCACCAAGACCCTCTATGAAATACAAAGCGCAGTCATAACCGATACCGGAATATACCGGGAACGTGTTAGGCACATCGCCATCAAACATCTGTCGATACGAAAGAGCGAAATCAGAATTCTGGCGCGCTGTCTTATTCATATAGAACCTCGCCGGAATCTGGACATTGGCCTTATGAAATTTTTCAGAAAGAGCTTCATCATATACGATCCAGTTGGGGCGTCCGATTACTGCCACCTGAACCCCGGGAGAATTCTCCGCCGACGCTGTCACGGCATCCAGAAACTCGGACACATCCTGTTTCCGCGTCGGGTAGCTGTAAAGAACATATTTGCCGGTTCTATTGAAAGGCTTCGTTTTAAGATCATCCACCGAACGTGAACGCACCATGGCTGGATTCCATATCTTCTTCAACGATTCAGCGAGTTGATCGTTGCCATCCTCCTCGCCGGTGAAGACCAAGGAATATCCTTCATATCTCTCTTCAAACCACGCCGCTATCTCATCGTTGAAATAATCAGAAGGGGTGATTAGCTGAACCACATATGGATTTGTCTGATATGCGTCGTTCTTGACATCCAAAGCATTCACCAACGGCACATGTCTTTCCGCCGCAAATTGTGTAAGCCATATCGGTGTCTGACTCTCGGCAGTTGAAAAAACAACAGTAGGATTAAAAGAATCGAGCTCCTTCACACATGACTCCGATGCCGCCGAGCCGTCCACCATTTTAAGATTAATCTTAATCCCGCTGTTCTTAAGGGTATTGACAGCCATCAGCACGCCTCGGAGAATCTCACGGTCACGACGAGTGTTGGGTTCCACGGCAACAACGGCATAATTCACTACCGGATATGCCACACTGTCCTGGATTCCATGCACATCCGCATAGATTTCATCCACGGGGCGCTGATCTTCCGATATAAACTCCCTCTCTACAGTACGTTGCGTCAGAACCGGAATTCCTATGTACTTATTCTTTTTAAGTTCTATGCCTTTATTGGCATCCATCAAAGTCTCGACAGAGATATTGTTGTCCCGGGCGATAGTTTCCCATGTCTCATTTTTTTTAACCTTATACGGCTTGAATCCTCCCATTACATTCTCCGTGACCGTTTTCTTTTCAATTGTCACGCCTGTGCCTGCGGAAGGTATCTTAATGGTCTCCCCTGAACGGAAATTATTCTCCGATATTCCAGGATTCGCCTGAAGTATCGCCGCTATGGATACTTTATTGGCCTTGGCCACTCCATAAAGCGTTTCACCGGGCTTTATCATGTAATATGACGAAGAATCGCCAGAATCCATCTTCGCTTCAGAAATCAATATCACATCGCCGGCTTTTATATCATCACCGGCTCCCGGATTGAGACTCTTCAGTTTCGTAACAGTCACTCCATACATTCTCGCTATGGAATAAAGAGTCTCCCCCCGTTCTATCTTATGAGTGATCTGTCCTCTCTCAATCGACTCTGTCTGAATTTCATTATTGTCGGTTGAATCAGGATCACATGGATAATACACATATGTTCCTTTTTTCAGCGTCGACAACTGATTGGGATTACACTGTCGGAAAACCTGCTGATTCCATCCGAACTGACGAGCCAGTCCAAACATTGTGTCCCCTTTCTTGACTTCATAAACATAATATTGTCGGTTGTCGACTTTAACTTTAGACAGAGATTCGGCCAACATCGGTATGACCGTCAGCATTACAACAGACAATGTGATCAAGATTCTTTTCATATTCATTCAGTTGGAGTGGTGGTCTGCGTACCAATCCGCTTATATCCTATTATATTTATATCCCCACCCTTTTTATACTTCTTACCGTCTGATCCTTTTGCTTCCAGAACATAGAAATACACGCCGGGGTTAACAACTTTTCCTTTATATTTGCCGTCCCATCCACCGTCAGGATCATCGAAATAATACAATTGATTGCTGTACCGGTCAAATATCCAGCATTTAAAATCAAGTAAAGAACGGTATCCCACCTTCCAGACGTCATTGACTCCGTCATCGTTAGGTGTGAAGGCATTAGGAATTCTCAATTCGGACGCCCCTATAGAAACCGTATATACATCGCCGTACACCTCGCACGTGCCGTCGGCGTTGCTTCCGACATACCTTATGTAAAACACACCTTCCTCCTGGAAAGAATACTCTGCCTCGCGCTCATTCCAACGATAGTCGACATTCTGAAACTCAGGATCCGACGACATCTGCCATTCGTCATGAATCACTCCCTCAGTAACGTACGCCTTAAACTTTATGTCCGCCGGTGCCGACCCTCCGAGACTTTCCTGGGAATTGCCACCGTTGATTATATTTGACGGTACTTCCGATTCCTCAGGCAGATTAGTCTGCACGGCTGTGGTTCTGGCATCTATCCCATTAGGAGTTATCAACGGCGACGTAGCCGACACCTGCATGCCCCACTCCTTCAAAAAACGGTCGCCGGTTACCGTCACTTCCGTGGAACAGTACAATGGGGTAAGCAATGTTATCGGATCTGTAAGATATTCCAAAATCTTGACGGATTCCTGTCGTACGAATTCAGCATTGTCATCGTCCCATGTCGATGTATCATACAATACCTCGATCTCCCGACTCAACACTGCCCTGCGACCGTCTATTGTATAATAATGAATAGCTTCGCCTGAACCGACCACCGATATCAAAGTATTGTCACAGATCTGCGGCATATCGGCGCTTACAGATGACAGGGAAAAGCTTTGGGTTGAATAATCCACAAGCCATATACAGGTGTTGCGCCCGTTTTCAGTAATGATATATCCTTCATTTCCCGCCGGAGAATCAATTATTGCGGTATTGCCTTGCAACGTAAATGCCACCGGCTCGGCATATCCCCCTCCCAACGTACTGTAATGAGAAACGGACAGATCGTCCGAAACTCCTTCAAGACGCATCTCCTTCAATTCGGCCGCATTATAAGCGACATATATTTTATCGAGACCGGTGTTCTTTTCCGGCTGAACCTCAAGGACACGACGACTCTGGCCCGTGAAGCCGACAGTCACGGCCCCGGCGGTCATGACGTATAGCGTAACGGCGACAACTGTCAACAATATCCTGAAATTTTTCATGAGAAGCCGATATGTTTGTATGGTACCTCTAATAAAATAAACGTTCCCAAACAGTCCGTTATTACTGAACATCAGAATTTTCGCGCTCTCGAATAAAGTACAAGTCCGATAACGAGATAGACAAGATTTGGAATCTCCATTGCTATGAAGGGCGTGGTCATGCCGGAGATTGCAAACTGACTTGTCAGTGATGAAAACAGTATATAACTGAAGCTCAGCGCCAATCCTATTCCTATATTGATTCCCATTCCCCCCTTTACCTTCTTTGCGGACAACGAAAGACCTATCAATGTAAGAATAAACGCAGCCGCAGTCGCTGCATAACGCCGTTCTTTCTCAATTTCGAAAGCCTTGATATTGGCCACTCCCCGTTGCTTCTGTTTCTCAATAAATTCAGTTAGCTCAGGTGTAGTCAAGGTCTCCTGATCGTTTTTTTGAATAAGGAAATCCCTGGGTTCTATAGGAATTACCGTATCTTTTGTAGAACCCTTACGAATTTTCTCCGACATTCCGTCGAAATCTCGAATCATCCAATTTGACACAATCCAATGATACTGCCTTGTCGTGTCATATTCCACCCGATTTGCCGTCATGCGCGACACCAATTCCTTGTCTCTGAACTTATCAAGAGAGAACCTATACCCGCTCTTGGTGGCATTCTCAAAGCGACCGATATAGAACACCACATCGGGACTGGCCATCATCTGTATGTCCGTGCCGGTGGTTATCTGTTTGTTCTTTACATACTTGTTGTAATAATCCAACCGCTTCTGATTGGTGGGAGGGATCATATAATTGCTCAGCACAAACGTAAGACACGCGATGACGGCGGCTCCGATCATATATGGACGCATCAGCCTGTTGAAACTGATTCCACTGGACAACATCGCGATTATCTCTGAATGATCCGCGAGTTTTGTCGTGAAGAATATTACCGATATGAACGTGAACAACGGGGCCAGCTGCAATGCGAAATATGGCAGGAACGACATGAAATAATCGAATATCGTCTCTTTGAGAGGCGCCTTCAAAAATGCATCGAGCTTCTCCGTGATATCGAACATTGCGATGACCGCAAGAATCAGAATCGTTGCAAAAAAATAAGTTCCGAGGAACTTTTTAAGGATATAAATGTCAATGGTCTTCAATCCATGAAAAGAGCGGAGACGAACACGTAAACTTTTATGTTCGCCGTTCTGCACCCGACGTTGCCTGCGAATTTTACGCAAGGCCACATATCGCTTTATCTCTTTGATTTTGACCATTAGAAACCTGATTTATAATCTCCGGGTAACGTTAACCACCATTTCCTCTTTCCAGCTCTTGAAATCGCCTGCAAGAATATGAACTCTGGCTTCGCGCACAAGCCATAGATAAAATGCCAGATTATGAATGGAGGCTATCTGCATTCCGAGCAATTCGTGCGCTGAAAAAAGATGACGCAAATATGCTCTTGAATACTCTTCGTCCACTCTCGACGGTCCACCGGGATCAAGCGGGCCGAAATCCTTCTCCCACTTTTTATTTTTAAGATTTATGATGCCGTTCCTGGTGAAAATCATACCGTTGCGTCCATTTCGCGTTGGCATTACACAATCCATCATGTCGACACCGCGGTCTATGGCCTCAAGAATGTTGGCCGGAGTTCCCACCCCCATCAGATACCTGGGCTTGGACTTGGGGAGAATGTCGTTGACAACCTCTATCATCTCATACATCACTTCGGTCGGTTCACCCACGGCAAGTCCGCCGATTGCATTCCCGTCGGCACCGAGATCGGCTATATGCTTCGCGGCCTCCTGTCGAAGATCCTTATATGTGCAGCCCTGGACTATCGGGAAATAAGCCTGCCGATATCCATAAAGTCCGTCCGTTTCACAATAGCGTTTCCATCCTCTTTCAAGCCATCTCTGAGTAAGACGAAGCGATTTTTCCGCATAATCGTAATCCGCTGTTCCCGGACAGCATTCATCCAATGCCATCATTATATCCGCACCGATGACTCGCTCAGTATCCACCACGTTCTCGGGAGTAAACAGATGTTTGCTGCCGTCGATATGGCTGCGGAACCATACACCTTCCTCTCGCAACTTGCGTATGTCGGTTAAAGAGAACACCTGAAATCCGCCGGAATCCGTAAGGATGGGACGATCCCAACTGTTGAACTTGTGAAGTCCTCCGGCATTGCGGAGCACATCGAGACCGGGGCGGAGATACAAATGATAAGTATTGCCGAGAATTATCTTCGCGTCTATGTCCTCGCGCAGTTCATGCATGTGGACTCCCTTGACGCTTCCAACGGTTCCGACAGGCATAAATATAGGTGTCGGCACCATGCCGTGATCAGTGGCAATGATGCCGGCCCGTGCCGCGCTTTCAGGCGCAACCGCCTCTATCTTGAAGTCCATGTTACTTCAAAAGGCCGTTCTTTTTAAACACTTTCTCTATAGCCTCCAATGAACGTTGAACCTGCTCCTCGGTATGAGTGGCCATCAAAGAGTAGCGGATAAGCGTATCCTGAGGCGCCACCGCAGGAGTAACCACCGGATTGACGAACACTCCTTCATCCAACAAATCGCGGGTGACACGGAATGTCTTGTAATCGTCACGAATAAACAAGGGAATTATAGGTGTGGAGGTATGACCGATCTCACAACCCATGGCACGGAAATTCTCAAGAGCGAATTTCGTGATTTTCCAAAGATGCTCCTGACGCTCAGGCTCAGCCTCTATAATGTCCAAAGCTGCGTTGACGGCGGCTGTGGATGCCGGCGTGATGGACGCAGTGAATATATAGGAGCGGGAATGATGACGAAGATAGTTAGTGATCGTCTTGTCTGTGGCGATGAACCCTCCTAAAGAAGCAAGCGACTTGCTGAAAGTACCCATTATCAAATCCACGTCTTCCGTAACGCCGAAATGATCGCAAGTACCGCGGCCCTGACGGCCGAACACTCCGATTCCGTGCGCCTCATCCACCATCACGGAGGCATTGTATTGTTTTGCAAGACGTACAATTTCGGGCAGATTGGCCACATCACCCTCCATAGAGAACACTCCGTCGGTCACGATCAGTTTCACCTTGTCGGGCTCGCATTTTTTCAGCTGAGCCTCAAGGCTCTCCATATCGTTATGTTTATACTTCAAATAATTGGAGAATGACAATCGACGTCCTTCAATAATCGAAGCATGGTCCTGCTCATCTAGTATGATATAATCCTCGCGCCCTGTCAAAGTGGACACAACTCCTAAATTTACTCCAAAGCCTGTGGAATAAATCATGGCGTCTTCTTTACCAACGTAATCGGCAAGTCGGGCTTCCAGATCCTTATGAATTGTAAGCGTGCCGTTCAAGAACGGAGAGCCCGCCATTCCTGTGCCATATTTACGTGTGGCCTCGACCGCCGCCTCGATTACCTTCGGATGATTGGTGAGGCCCATATATGAATTGGACCCGAACATCAGAACTTTTTTGCCGTTCATAATGACTTCGGTATCCTGTTCGCTCGAAATTGCCCTGAAATATGGGTATACACCGGCAGCCTTAGCCCGCTGGGGCGCATCATACGCCGATAACTTCTGTTGTAATGGTTTCATTATTCGTGAAGTGTCTTTCGTGATCGTCACTGCGATCTATTCATATTAGAGTGCAAAGTTACGAAATTTTACCTAAGTGGCAAAAATTTTTATTTACACATCTACTCATTCTCCTCAAAAACACCAATTTTGAGTATTGTTGACATTATACTATCAAGAGACGTCCTCAATACTGCATTTGTAATAATAATTATTGAGTACCCATCTTGCAGCCCTCTTCTTATTAAGATTTATTTACTATTTTTAGAAACTGTTTAAATTTATTATAAAAATTTGTTATAGAAGCCTTTCAGGAATTTTGAAGTTCTTTTTGGCTGATTTCGCCAAGTCTCGTCAGTCGCAATATGGTAATTGCTCCATCCTCAACTTGCTAACCTTCTGCTCATCGACCAAAGGGAGATAAATCATCTCAAAAGCAACCCCAAAATTCTCTGAAAATAAATTTAAACAGTTTCTTAGAAAAAAGATAGCGGCAAATATATGGTATATAACATATTCGCAAATCACAAAATATTGAATATTTACCTGCTTTGCGCCATATTATCCGTGATATTCACATATTTAGGCGCTAATTATATATTCCCCGGATTGCATTCATATGCCTGACGTAAATATGGAGGAGGTTTGAAAATATCGTAAAGTCGCGAACATATCCCCATTGAGGTTGTTGAAAATACAGAAAGTTTTCGATGTCGGAGACTATAAAAAATTAATGTTATGAAATTTGAACAACCCCGTCTTCCTTACTCTATCGATGCTCTGCAACCCGTAATCTCCCCCACTACCATAGATTATCACTATGGGAAGCATGAACGCGCCTATATCGACACTCTCAACAAACTTATAGAAGGGACGCCATATGCGGATATGTCTCTGGAAGATATCATTGTTAAAAGCGACGGCAAGCTTTTCAACAATGCCTCACAAGCCTGGAATCACATATTCTATTTCTTCCAGTTGGCTCCTCTGGGACTCAAGGAGCCTAACGGCATCCTTCGTGACAAGATCGATTCCACATTCGGAAGTTTCGATGAATTCAAGAAAAAATTTGAAGAAGCCGGCGCCACCCTCTTCGGCTCGGGATGGGTATGGCTGTCGTCCGACGCAAACGGCGAACTGCACATCACTCAGTCAGGCAATGCCGGCAATCCTATGACTGAAGGCCTTCATCCGTTACTGACATTCGATGTATGGGAACATGCATATTATCTGGACTATCAAAACAGAAGAGCAGAATATCTGCACCGTCTGTGGGATATTGTCGACTGGGATATCATATCCATGAGATATGAATAACGATATTTGAAATTTTTTGCTTAACTTTGCAGTGTTAAGTGGCTTTTAATAAAAAGTTAATGTATATTTTGAGATTTTTTTTGGAAAGATTTCGCAAGGTAAGGAGGGAGCGATGCGGGCATCGTGACCGACGAACCTTGGCGGAAGATGCCAAAAACAAGCCAAAATATACATTATAAGAAAAGCCATGAATATATTAACTTTTTATTAAATGCCACTTAAGTTATAATATATGAGCAAACCTAACACTGCAAAGCAATTTGCACAAGCCATAGCGTTGTGCCGGGACATTTACAGCAAAAAGCTGGAGGACTACGGCACATCATGGCGCGTGATGCGTCCCATCAGTTTAACGGACCAGATATACATCAAGGCTCGGCGTATTCGTTCGCTTGAGGAAAAGGGAATCGAACAGGCCGCTGTGAACGAAGGTATCGAGCCTGAGTTTATAGGAATAGTCAATTACTGCGTCATAGCGCTGATTCAAATGAAATTGGGTGCCGGAACTCAAATTGAAAAAGAAACGGCATTGCAATTGTACGACGAACAGATCCGCCGCGCCACTGAATTAATGACCAATAAAAATCATGATTACGACGAAGCGTGGCGACATATGCGTGTCAGCAGCTTCACCGACATTATCCTTCAGAAGCTTCTACGCACCAAGGAGATAGAGGGTCATGACGGACGGACGTTGATCAGCGAAGGAATAGAGGCCAATTATATGGATATGATCAATTATGCAATCTTTGCCCTCATCAAGCTCAAATTCTGAAAATACCGCAATCAACACTTCTCTCCACAAGGGAAAGTCTTTATGGATTGCCGCCGTGACTTGGCTTCTCCGTCTCGTCACGGGCGCTCTTTTTACTTTCTCGGGATTTGTAAAGGGCATCGACGCATGGGGCACCATTTACAAATTAGATGAATATTTGGCAGCACTGGGCGTTCCAATGTCGCACAGCCTTGTGGTTGTGTGCGTATATGCGCTTTGCATACTGGAATTCATGATCGGCATATATATGCTTTTCGGATGTTACCGACGTTCCAATTGTATTCTGGCACTCTTGTTCATGATTGTGATGCTTCCGCTCACTTTATGGATTGCCATTGCTGATCCCGTGGCCGATTGCGGTTGTTTCGGAGATGCATATATCATATCCAACTGGTCGACGTTTTGGAAAAATGTCATACTTTCCGCATGCATTGTTTGGTTATTGAAATACAATAAAAGCATTCCATGCATAATAACCCCTGCTTTCCAATGGATAGCGTTCATAGCCACAGCATTGTATTTGTTCTGCATATGCTGGTACGGTTACAACATACAGCCTATGATTGATTTCCGGCCTTACAAAACCGGAACCATGCTGATTGATGAAAGCCAAGAGGAAAACGAACCTCAATATGTTTTCGTATATAGCAAAGAGGGTACAAACCGTGAATTTACCGAAGACAACATCCCGGATGACAACGAAGGATGGTCTTTCGTTTCACGCAGACAAATCCATAATTCCGGAAGCAAAGCCGTAAACGGACATAGCTTCAGCGTTATGGACAAAGCCGGTGACGAAGACGCCACAGAAGATGCAATTGATGCAGAGGGACGGGAGTTTATTCTGTTGATTCCTTCACTCAAAGAAATTTCCGCCTCCACCACTTACAAGATCAATATGCTGTTCGATTGGGCTCAAGCCCATGATATAGGACTCATTGCCATCGTAGCTGCAAATACAGGCAGCATCCCGGAATGGGAAGATCTTTCGATGCCTCGATATGAAATCTATACGGCGGACGACACTTCAATAAAAGAGCTGGCACGTGGCAATCCATCCGTAGTTTTTTTGGATAAAGGTGTCATTAAATGGAAATCGACACTTACGGCGCTTAACGAAGACAGTTTCGCTACTCCGGACACCGATTCAGATGTAAACGAGATGGCAACAGATGGAAAAAAAGACCTGCATAACCTTACGCTGATCTATCTGTTAGTCATGGCTTTCTTGACATGCATCTCTATGATTCCGAAGCTTTCCAATATATTCAGGCCTATGGGATATAAAGGACCTCAGAATATAAAGGAATATAAAGAAATAAAAGCAGCGCGCGCTAATCGTGATGATAAGGCTCGCCGCGAAGAATAGTCATGGCGCGGTAAATCTGTTCCACAAAAAAGAGTCGGACCATCTCGTGATTGAAAGTCATTTGCGACAGTGAGATCTTGCCGTGAGCCCTTTCATACACCTCTGGAGAGAATCCGTAAGGCCCTCCTATGACGAATACCAGCCGCTTGCGCCCTGTGGTCATCTGCTTCTCGATCCATCCTGCGAATTCCCGTGAAGAATATTCCTTTCCATGCTCATCAAGCAATATGACCGTGTCATAACTCTGCAGATGATCCAAGATCTGATGCCCTTCAAGTTCCTTCTGACGTTGCTCTGGAAGTTGGCCAGATCCTTTTATATCCTTTATATATTCCAACTTGAAAGGAATATATCTTTTCAGGCGACCTATATATTCTTCTAATCCTTCTTCCACAAACCTCGTATTGGTTTTGCCTACGGCATATAAAATGATATCCATAAATAATAAAGTCGTACGTTTGAATGAACTATAGATTGTGAATAATTTTATTTAAACTGCAAAATTAGTTAAAATCCTCAGATTATCTAAACCTTTATTGATGACACAGGTCTATTATTGTGAAAACAAAACGAAACACACTGTTTAAACATTAAACAAATCAATCTATGAAGAAAATCTTTATAGCAATAGCTTGTATAATCGCTGCCGGTTCGACAGCGGCAATGGCCCAGAACAATACGACCAAGGGCTCTGCGACCTGCAATCAGGTTCAGTGCGGACCCGCCAACTGCAATCAGGTTCAGTGCGGACCCGCCAACTGCAATCAGGTGTCATGCAGTCCTAACGAATGTGGCAACATTCAGGGGATTTGTGGCAACCCCTGCGGCAATGCATGCTCGTTCAACGATCTGAACTTGACCGACACTCAGAAAAAGCAGCTTCAGGAGCTCAATCAGAATTTCCAGACTAAGAAAAAGGCCCTCTTCGATCAGAAGAAAGCGAACAAATCACGCAATGACTCCACCAAGTCTTCATTGCGTAAACAGGCAAAGGAACTTCGTTCCCAGAAACTCTCGGAAATCAAGAGCATCCTGACTCCGGAACAATACACCAAGTTCCTTGAGAATTATTACCTGAATGGTAACAACGAAGGCAAGAATTTCCATAAGGGCACTCCACATCACCAGTTCAGACAAAAAGGCGAAGGGCGCCCGCAATACAAGAAGATCGACAAAAAGTTCAGTAAAATGTCTGATAAGAAATCCGATAAGAAAAGCAAATAATTTTCATAATAATAAATCGGGGAACATCAATTTATGATGTTCCCCGATTTATTATTATCACTGATGCCTACTGTTATAAAGAAACCACCGCAATATTAAATGCTGTCTCAAAAAACTATTCTTCCTTTCTTGGCCTGTTCAAGCATTTTGCGACCGGGCATCAGGTAGATTTCCAGTCTTCGGTTCTTGCTTCGATTGCCCATAGTATTGTTCTCAACCAATGGCATTTCATCTCCATACGCATAGGGAAAAAGATATTTGGTATTGACATGTTGATTGCTGAACCAATCAAAGACAGCTTCCGCACGTAATTCCGTTATATTGTCTCTGTATGCCTCGGATCCCGTATTGTCTGTGTGCATCACCATGAGCACTCGATACATATCAGGATCCTTAAGATAACGCTTAATTGGATTCAACAATGTCGAAGCACTTGGACGTAAAGTTGTTTCATTCGGCATAAACAGCTGCGATGCAGGGATTGTCACCAACAACACCTCCTTGTTACGGAATGTCTCGACGGTGCATCCATTCTTTGAATTGTATTCTCGGTTATGCAATCTGTTTCTGCCTTCCTTGTCTTGGAATTTGCGTATAAGATCGGCGCTTTTTTCGTCGAGTTCGACAGAATTAATCATTTCCACGAACGACATTTCATCAAGATTGTCATCTCGGACATTCTCGTTTTGAACCGTTATCTGCTTCTGTTTCTGAGCATATGCGTCAAGACTTCCGATCGTCCATATGATTGCGGAAAACGCCAGCATCAATATCTTATATCGCCTTATCGATCGATTGTTCATCTTTCTAAACATTTTCAAACCGCTTGGGAAAACACTCCCGGCATCTCAATTATTTTTCTTATTCAAATGGACCAGCCCCTCCGGAAGATCCATAAATATCTTTTTGCCTTCATCGTCAATTGAATCTATGAAATCCTCATTATAAGGGATATAGACATCTCCATCGGAACTATACACTACCAACAATGCATTCATTGTGGAGTCATCTATCGCCATCACTTTACCTATATTTCCTGTCGTCCGATCAACGACATCATACCCAATCAAATCGGAATCAAAAACAATTTCTTCCTCCGGGACGTCATAGTATTTGGCTAGATCCTTTCTTAGTCCATATATAGGTTTGTTAACAAAACCGTCGGCTTCTTCCACCGTGTCCACACCATCAAATTTTATTAGATAAGAGGTGGTTCCCTTAGGCCGGACACTATTGGCATAAAATGGAACTCTGATTCCATCCATGACCACTATAAGAGGATTATGATCCTCAAGATATTCAGGCTCCACATCGAGAATGGCGTTCAACTCGCCACGCAACGCATGTGTCTTCTGAAACTTTCCGATTTCGACTACATCTTCCTCTTTGATCATTTTACATTTGATTTGATTGTATGAAAAGGCGTTGCTCTTTGCAACTACTCTTCTATTCTAATGATTTTTGCCCCCAATTTGTTGAGACGGCGGTCAATATTGGCATATCCTCTGTCAATCTGCCCTATATTCTGAATTTTACTGGTTCCTTTGGCACCCATAGCAGCTATGAGCATTGCAATTCCTGCTCGTATGTCCGGCGACACCATATCCGTGGCACGCAAACAATGGAACCTGCCCGCGCCTATCACTACCGCTCGATGTGGATCGCATAATATTATTTTTGCGCCCATATCCAATAGTTTGTCAACAAAAAACAGTCGGCTTTCAAACATCTTCTGGTGAATAAGGACACTTCCGCGCGCCTGCGTCGCCACAACCAGCATAATACTTATCAGATCCGGAGACAATCCCGGCCAGGGAGCGTCCGCGATCGTCATTATAGATTTATCAAGATATTGATCTATTTCATAAATCTCATTCTGATTCACTCGGATATTGTCTCCTTCTATCTTCATATTGATTCCGAGACGGGTGAAAGCTACCGGCAACATACCGAGATCCTTTACGCCGACATCCCGCAGAAGGACATTTGATCCCGTCATTGCAGCCATACCGATGAAACTACCTACCTCAATCATATCGGGCAGCAACCTGTGAGTGGCACCATGAAGTTCCTTTACTCCATGTATTGTCAATAAATTGGATCCAACCCCCTCGATCCGGGCTCCCATGTTGTTCAACAATCTGCATAGCTGCTGAATATATGGTTCGCACGCGGCATTGTAAATTGTGGTGTTGCCTTCCGCCAGAACCGACGCCATGATTATATTGGCCGTGCCTGTTACGGAGGCTTCGTCAAGAAGCATATACGTCCCCTTCAGTCCATTTGGCGCCACTACTTCATAGGTCCGTGTCTCCTGATTGTATTCCAGTTCGGCTCCCAGTTTAATGAACCCCAAGAAGTGCGTGTCCATCCGACGACGCCCTATTTTGTCACCCCCCGGTTTTGGCAACAGAGCTTTGCCGAAGCGCGTCAGAAGCGGTCCCATAATCATCACCGACCCTCGCAATGAGGCTGCCTTTTTACAATAAGTTTCCGACATAAGATAATCCAGATTCACATTGTCCGCCTGAAACTCACATTCCGTCGGACTTATGTAATTGACCTTCACACCCATGTCGGAAAGAAGCAGTATCAAATTTCTAACATCCGATATTTCAGGAAGATTGCTGATTTTCACTTTCTCTTCCGTCAACAATACCGCGCAGATCACCTCCAGCGCCTCATTTTTGGCTCCGTTGATGTTGATCTCTCCGCTAAGCGAATGACCGCCCTCGACTATGAAACTGCTCATAATTACTTTTTGCGTTTCTTCTTGCTTTGCTGTGTCGGAACAGCCTCGCGGAACTCGTAGAGTTGATATTTCTCCGGGTCCAGAGCTATCTTGCCTCCAGAAAAGAATTCAAGGTCTCTGAGAATGCGGGCATCATTAACCCCCTCTTTGTTATTGACCAGCATTGTCTTCTTCATATGGTTGGCTATCATATTGATATATTCATCGCGCTCCGGACTGTCGTCCATATCCGCGATGACAGGGATCATTTTCTCTATGTATTTCCCATAATGTCGTAACGCTATATGTTCGGAGGTATATGGGATGCGTTCGGGTTTAGGATTGATCTGTTCTGCCGTTATCACCGGACATGGAAAATCAACGTCCAGTTTGAAATCCGACATTATCTGCATCTGGTCCCAAATTTTTGACAGATCGTCGTTATCGTCTTTCAATTCAGGAAACAAGTTGGCCATAACGTCCACTATGGCATATGCACATGCGTTGCGCTCATCTCTGTCTTCGATGGAAACGCAATATTCTACCAACGATTGCATGGTTCTGCCGAATTCAGGCAACCGAACTGGCTCCTTATCTGTATTGTATGGAATCATATCTGCAAATTTAATTAAAATTCCCTATTTTACAAACCCGACTCTGCACTTTATTTTATGCGAGGAGATGCTTCAATGGATTTTCTCCATGGACCGCTTCATAATCTTTGATGTACATTGGTATTCCATACGCCACATCAATAAAATCATGTTCACGGAAAGCTTTTTCGGAAAGCGCCACCATATCTTGCGCCAACGGGACAATGCCCTCCATCCAATGACAGTCCGGACGTTCGATGACATCCTTGGTCTTGGCCGAACCGTCGCCCATAAACCATAATTGACGGCCAGGTGCAAAATCACGGAAAGAATCCGGTTTTACTATCATAGCCTGAGGTTCCATCAAGGCATCAAGATGAAAATCATAGGCCGCCGTATATACTTCCATACGACGGGCGTCAACCATAGGAACAAGTATTTCGTCGCCGGTGAAATTCAGATTTCTGAACATAGCCTTCACCGCTATCAACTTCAATGTCTCCACTCCTATCAACGGGA
>USIY01000022.1 GCA_900554845.1 uncultured Bacteroidales bacterium
TGCCGAAATCGTTGTAGCCACGGTCGAAGATATAATGGGCGCCGTTCTCATACGGTATCTCCGGCATTGCCTTTGAATCGTGAACTTTTGCTTCGGTAATATGCACGAAAGCAGGAACTTGAGCCTCCACGTCATAAAGTGTGTGCATCTTGATGCCACCCTTATGCTTGCGGAACTTCGCCCACTCGAACACCGACAGGCAAAGGTCGATGGTAGTTGAATCGAAGGCATAGACATGACCGTCAAGCTCGAATATTTTCTGTATCCGCCGCTTGCGTGCTTCCGCTATCATGAAGAAGGCGAACTCCTCGAAGATGCGGTAGTCGCGTTGCTCGTTGGCCTTGCTAAGATTGCTCCGGGTCACAGACTTTCCAATTCCCAGGTGATAGACCTTGCCTGCATGCGCTTCCAGTGCGACGATGAGATCCCGAAGGCTCTCCCGATTAGAAAGCTGCCCGAACATCATCGTAAGTAATTGATTCCAACAAGTATAACTCTTGACATACTTGTCACCATCATACTTATCTACGATATGACGAAACTTGTCATTGTCGAGGAACTTGACTAATTGAGCAAAAACGTACTTGTCTTTTAACATAACAGCCTGATTCAGACTGCAAAGTTAATTTCAAATCGTCGCACCCTAAAATCTCTTGCAACAGATTGAATTTCAATTATTTCAAAGAACTCTTATGTTTTTTTAGTGGACACTAATGGGTTCGCTTGTTTAATCTAAAGAAATTTGCTAAATTTGCGATACACTCTTAATAAGAAGCTATGAAGAAAAATTATGAATACCTGACGAAACTGCGTCAGGTCATGAAAGAGCATGGCATCGACGCATGCGTCATATCGGGAACCGACCCCCATCAAAGCGAAAATCCGCCGGCGCATTGGCGCGGCCGTGAATGGCTCACAGGTTTCTGGTCGGTCAACGGGACCAACGGCACAGCCGTGGTATTGCCGGATGATGCGTTGGTATGGACCGATTCCCGCTATTTTCTTCAGGCTACGGATCAACTGCGCGACACAGGTTTCCGCATGATGGAGGAAGACGGTCCCAATGCCGTCAACATGATCGACTGGCTGGTGGAACACACAGAGAAAGGCCAGACCGTAGGAATTGACGGCATGACATTCAGCGTAAGCTACGCCCAGCGCCTCGAGCAGGAGCTCAATGACAACGGCGTAAAGCTCGACACCGGATTCTGCATGTTCGACTATATCCAGCCAGAACGTCCCGAACGTCCCATGAACCCTCTGTTCATTCATGACGAGAAGCTGGTTGGCATAACCACCGACCGCAAAATGCAGGCCATTATGGAGGCTGTCAAACCTGAACTGGCGAACGCAATCCTTATTTCCAGCCTCGACGACATAGCCTGGGCTACGAATCTCCGTGCCGCCAACGACATTGCCTTCAGTCCCGTGTTCGTGTCATTCTTATATGTTGACGATAATCGTCGGGTGCTGTTTGTGGACGCGGATAAAATTACCCCCGACGTGCAGAAACATCTTGACAAATACAACATTGAAATCCGTCCGTATGACTCAGTCACAGAATTT
The DNA here is from genome assembly GCA_900554845.1 of uncultured Bacteroidales bacterium. Lineage (GTDB taxonomy): Bacteria > Bacteroidota > Bacteroidia > Bacteroidales > Muribaculaceae > Lepagella. The sequence goes on from USIY01000022.1 coordinate 1,567, forward strand.
GTGGCAAATCTTCCCAAGACCACAAGATTGCTTCTGGATCCGGATAAGACAGCGCGCGGCGTCTACGACCATATAGGATGCACTCCGGTATTCGGAGGTTCCGCTGTTGCGAAGCTCAAAAGCATAAAGAACGACTGCATGATCAACAGCATCCGCACTGCCATGATCAAGGACGGTGTGGCTCTTACCAAGTTCTTCATGATGGTGGAGAAGGAATATCCGTCAGGAAAACTGACAGAAGTGGAGTTAGGCAAACGTCTGCGTGAGCTCCGCATGGCGGATCCTACTTGCGTGGACGAAAGCTTCGCCCCCATTATCGGATGGAACGGCCACGGAGCCATTGTCCATTACGAAGCCACCCCAGAAACTGACGCCACAATCGAAGGAAAAGGCCTTCTGCTGGTTGATTCCGGCGGCCAGTATGTCAACGGCACCACCGACATCACCAGAACAATTGTCCTCGGCACTCCCACCGCGGAGCAGAAACATGACTTCACATTGGTGATGAAGGGACATATCGCACTCAGCGACGCCGTCTTCCCCGCCGGCACTACAGGACATCAGCTTAACGTGCTTGCATTGCAATATCTGTGGCATGAAGGGAAAGCCTACTTCCACGGGACAGGACATGGCGTGGGATTCTTCATAAACTGCCATGAAGGACCCCAGAGCATCCGACTGAACCCGAATCCTACACCTTTGGAGCCGGGAATGCTTCAAAGCGACGAGCCGGGACTCTATCTTACCGACAAATACGGCATACGTTGCGAGAATCTCATACTCTGCAAGGACGCAATGACCACTGAATTCGGACATTTCCTGGAATTCGAGCCATTGACCCTGTTCCCCTTCGATCTGAAACTGATGGACACATCCATCATGACCGACCAGGAGATAAAATGGATCAACGACTACCACAAGAAAGTCCGCGACATCCTGACACCGTATCTGTCGCCAGAGGAGGCAACGTGGATGGCGGAGAAAACCATACCTCTTGCAAAGTAATCAATATCATAAGCCATCAGTATGAAAGTACTGTTTGACCATCAGATTTTTACATCACAACAATTCGGCGGAGTATCAAAATACTTCGCCGAAGTGATACATCGTCTGCCTCCGGAATCATGGAAGATTTCAGCTTGGCTATCCAACAACGAATATGCCCGTCATTACGGACTATTCAAAATGACTCCTTTTCTACCGGGAAGAAATTTCCGAGGGAAAGGGAGGGTTATGGCCGAATTAGGCAAGCCTTATTCCCTCAAAATTATGCGCAGAGGGGACTTTGACGTTGTGCATCAGACTAACTTTGATCCATATCTGTTCAAGGCTATAAAAGGTAAACCGGTAGTTACCACCTATCACGACACCAACTTCGTGACAGAATACAACTACAATCCGCGGATGATACGGCTACAGACCGAATCTTTACGCCGTTCCGACGCCATCATCGCCATCAGTGAAAACACAAGGCGGGACATGCTGAAATATTTTGACCTTAATCCGGACAAGATAACCGTAATACACCACGGCATTGAAATGCCCCGGATTCCTGCGGGCCTGGAAGCACGGATTGTGGAAGAACCGTACATTCTCTACGTTGGAATGCGCCATCTGTTCAAAAATTTCAAGAACTTTGTAAAGGGATTCGGCGCCATTGCCGACAAGTTCCCGGACGTGAAAGTGGTATGCACCCGCAATCCATTCAACAAGGAAGAACATGAACTTTTCGCACAGCTGGGCATAACGGACAGGATGCAGGTTGTCACTGCTGACGAAGTAACGCTGAACAGATTGTACCGCGACGCGTTGTTTTTCGTATTCCCTTCGCTGTACGAAGGATTCGGCATGCCGATTTTGGAGGCCATGGCCAACGGTTGCCCCACGGCAATAGCGGACGCAAGCTGCTTTCCAGAAATCGGAGGTGACGCGAGCCTATATTTCAATCCCGAGGACACGGATTCCATCGCAGACACCCTGAAGACGATGATTCAGGATGAATCGTTGCGCCGTGAACTGACGCGCAAGGGTCTGCAACGCGCCTCGAAATTCTCCTGGCAACGATGCGCCGACAGTCACTATGCATTGTACAAGTCTCTGATTTAGCAACTGATATTTTTATAGTCCACAAACATTTTGCGGGAAAAGAAAAGAAATATGCCAAACAATCCAACAGACAGTGTCGGGGCCGTCATGGTCCTGTATGAACCGGACTGGGATGTGACCGGAAAGGCAATAGAGGCATTGGCTCCACAGGTAAATATGCTTTGCATAGTGGACAATACCCCTCAGGCCGTTGACGCAGGCCGTTTCGCACCCCATGACAATGTTCATTACATTCCTTTAAACGCCAACAAGGGCATAGCGGCCGCACAAAACGAGGGCGCTCGATTCCTGTTGAATCAAGGCATGTCCTTCTTGCTTTTCTCCGACCAAGACACTCTTGCTCCCGAGAACTTGGTGGCAGGGCTCATGGAAGATTATAAGATACTTGAGGCTGAAAACTGCAATGTCGGTCTAATTGGTCCTGTCCCCGTAAACAAAGTTACCGGCCAACCCTACACAAGCAAAGTCCGTGCCATCAAAGAGATTGAATGCCACGGCAGAAAGCTGACGGAATGCCAATATATTATATCGTCTTACTCTCTGATTCCATCCTCAAGCATAAAGAAAGGCGGAGAATTTATGGAGAAGCTATTCGTGGACTTCGTTGACAACGAATGGTGTTTCCGGCTCCATCACAGAACCGGGTTGTCGCCGTACATCAGTAGACGTCTTGCCGTAAGCCACGAGCTGGGAAAATCGAAAAAATTCCTCGGCAAGCAGATCAATGTGTCTTCTCCATTCAGACTATATTTCCAGATACGCAACTACTTTCTTGTGAAAAAGCTGGAATATATACCCGCCGATTGGCTCAAAGGCGTGCGAAACAAGTTAATACCCAAACTTTTATTCTACCCGATAGTACCTAAAGATCGATGCTTATACATGAAAAGCATAGTTCGAGGCCTGCGAGACGGATTAAAAAGCTAATCAATCAGTATAAATTTTGGCTGTTTCTAAAATAAATTCGCCATCGCCGTGTTTTAAAATATGACAGGCTTGTCTTTATCAAGGTCTGTATTGAAAACTCTATAATGGCGCAATATTCAGCAAAAGAAAGAGTAATAGCATCCTTTCTATCATCGGCACCCGTACTTAAAGGTGTTGTAAAGCAATGCTATATACTGATGAATTATGCCATCTACAGAAAAAACTACAAATCCAAGCTATTCATACCTGACGGCGTACTTGGAACCATTGAGCCTCTTCGTCAGGGCGACGGGACTTTCTTCGGGTACTACGACAAATCCCCCGACAACGGCAGACAGATTATATTCAACGAGACATCGTGCAATACAGCCACCCGGCCCGACGCCCACATTCCGTTGCAAGTCAACGTATTCGACAGAAATGACGGGTCGGTCAGAACCATAGGGGAGACTCTGAGCTACAATTGGCAACAGGGTTGCCGCGCGCAGTGGGTCGACGACAAGAGGCTGATTTATAACAATTACGACGGCAGAGACTACAGAAGCATTCTGTTCGACATCGAACAGAATGCGGCGGTCAGGACATACAGCATACCTGTTCAGGATATATTCCAAGACAAATATTTCCTTTCTATCAACTATCGCCGGGTCATGAAGCTGCGTCCGGATTACGGATACCGCAACATGCCCGAGCTGACCGACGCCGACATCCATCGACTTGACGACGATGGAATCTGGCAGACAGACCTTGTGTCAGGACAGCCACGGATGATTGTCTCACTGCAGGATCTTGCAGAACTCAATCCCAAGGATTCATTCAAAAACGCAAGCCATAAGGCGAACCATGTCATGATCTCTCCACAGGGAGACCGTTTCATATTCATTCACCGTTGGTACTGTGGTGGACGCCGTTTCGACCGTCTGATATTGAGCGATTTCAGAAATCTCTCCGTATTATCGGACAATGATATGGTGAGCCATATGTGCTGGATTAACAACGATTTGGTGTTCGGATATCTGAGACATGACGGCCGGAACGGTTTCTATTTCATAGACCTGACCGATGGATCGTTCATCGCTTGCGACGCTCTGAACAGTTTATCGCAAGGCGACGGGCACCCTTCGTGCCACGGCGACTGGATCGTTGTGGACACATATCCCGACCGGAGTCGGATGCAGCGTCTCACATTGTTCAACTTCAAGACCAGACAGGTGCTACCTCTTCTGGAGGTATTCCAGTCAACAAGCTACCGGGGCGAGTCCCGGTGCGATCTTCATCCACGGTTCTCGCCGGACGGCAAAAGAGCATACTTCGATTCTGTGTTCAACGGAACCCGTCAGCTATGCTACATGGATCTTGCAAACGTACTTGACTCATGACGAAAATTTCAGTATTGATGGGAATCAGCCCTGCTGAGAACTCAGACAATCTAAACCGAGCCATCCAGAGCATCTGGTCGGACCAGACAGTCCGGCCTACTCAAGTAATACTTGTCAAAGACGGAGCATTGGGCAAAGAGCTCGAGGCCGTGATCTCCCGATGGACCAACATTATCTCCTCCGCCATGACGGTGATCAACAACGACATCAATGTCGGACTGACCAAATCCCTGAATATAGGAATAGAATACGCTACAGGCGACTACATAGCCCGCATGGACAGCGACGACATCTCGATGCCCTACAGGTTCGAGCATCAGGTCAAATTCCTGGAATCACATCCCGACATAGATATTATAGGGGGACATCTTCAGGAATTCAATTCCGTCGATGGCAATCTGGGAATTCGCAAATACCCTTTGGACAACGATTCAATCCTGAAATATATACATAAAGCGTGTCCTTTGGCGCATCCTACAGTGTTGATGCGACGCCGAATTTTTGACAACGGAATCCGTTACAACGAGCGTTACCGTACCTGTCAGGACATTGCATTATGGTTCGATGTATTGACAGCAGGATACAAGATAGCCAACCTGGACGAAGTCTTGATCAGATTCCGCCGCGACGGCGATCTGTACAAGCGCAGGAACCGCCAGAAAGGCCGATACGAGCTGAGGATATATTCCTCCGGCATCAGGCGCTTATACGGAATATGGACCTTCAAGTATGCCTATCCGCTGGCACGCTATGTCTTCAGAATGATGCCCGAAAAGTTAGTGAAGGCAATCTACGGCAGCCGGTTCCGCACAAAACTGCTTCAGTCCGGCAAATAACCGATCCCTGACTACAAACCAGACATAATCCAAGAATCTACAACCAGAGAACACAATACAAATATGGCATTGATAAAAAGTGTACGGGGATTTACCCCCGTGATCGGAAAAGAGTGCTTTCTTGCCGATAACGCAACTGTCATCGGCGACGTTACCATGGGTGACCAGTGCAGCATTTGGTTCGGCACTGTTCTGCGCGGCGATGTGAATACCATCACTATCGGCGATCGTGTCAACATCCAGGACGGATCGGTCCTTCATACCCTGTATCAGAAATCCACAATCGAAATCGGCAACGACGTTTCGATAGGGCATAATGTAGTGATTCATGGCGCCAAGATCCGTGATTACGCCCTTATCGGCATGGGTGCCATCGTGATGGACGACGCTGAAGTGGGCGAAGGCGCCCTTGTGGCCGCCGGTTCCGTTGTCCTCAGCCGCACTAAGATAGGCCCTCATGAGATGTGGGCCGGAGCTCCCGCCAAATTCATCAAGATGGTGGAGCCAGAAAAAGCCAAGGAAATGAATGTCAAGATAGCCCACAACTATCTGATGTACTCAAAATGGTTTACCGACACCCCCGAAGAGGAACTTCGTGAGAACGATATAGAAGTGCGAGCTGAAGAAGACAAATAAGTACGCCAGTCAACCATATATTATAAGGAATTTTCAATTTTTGAGTCATTTAGTGCATAAAATGACAAAAAAATTTTGTCATTCCGCAAACTAATTGTAATTTTGCAACGCTTTCGCATCCGACGATATATAGGGTGCATTGAACAGAATATAAACCAACAAAAAATAGCAAAGCAAAACATGATTATCGTACAAGTAAAGGAAGGCGAGAACATCGAGAAAGCCCTCAAGAAATTCAAGCGTAAATTTGAGAAGACCGGCATCATCCGCGAGCTTCGCAGCCGTCAGGCTTTCGAGAAGCCTTCGGTAACGAATCGTAAGAAGATGGTCAAGGCCATTTACGTGCAGCAGCTGCGTCAGGCCGAGCAGTAATCGCCCCTTCACTATGAGACATATCACGGTATGGATTATATGATCCGTACCGTATTGTTATGTCCTATCCTAAACAATGACTGAAGAATTCGGAAAATACCTACGGCTGGAGCTTAACCGCAGCGAGCACACCGTCAACGCCTATATGCGTGACATAAGGCAATTCGCCGCATGGCTGAGTTCAACACGTAACGAGAATGATTCAGATACAGTCCCACATATCGAGAGTCTAATAAAACCGGGAGCAGTTGCCGCAAATGATGTGCGCGACTGGTTGGGAAGCATGGCGAGTCAGGGCATCGGGGCAGCCTCCGTCCGACGTAAAACACAATCATTGAGAGCTTTGTTCAGGTGGGCGATGCGAACAGGTCGTTTACACTCCAATCCGGCGGATGACGTGATTCTGGCAAAACTTCCAAAACATCTTCCCAACATAGTGAAAGTTCCGGAATTGGAACAGTTATTGGACTTCGATCCAGACAATGACTATTCCGCGGCACGAGCACATCTGGTAATCAATATGTTGTACAGTCTCGGATTGCGTCAAGCCGAATTGCTTGCCCTTACCGACGAAGACATGCGCCCCGCAGCCTATGGCTATGAAATGCGCATTATAGGAAAAGGAAGCAAGGAACGAATACTTCCCGTTCCTCCTGACCTCGCTTCAGAAATTCAACATATGCAGACAATGCGAGACAAGCATTATCCGGATATTCCGTCACCCCGGCACATCATAGCCGGCCCACACGGCGCGCTTAGCAAAAAAACGCTTTACGACACTGTGCGCAAAGCATTGTCCGGGACTTCCGCGGCTCGCAGAAGTCCCCATATACTGCGTCATTCCTTCGCAACCGCTCTATTGGCGAACGGAGCAAACCTTGATGCAGTGAGACAATTGCTTGGGCACGCTTCCCTCAGCACCACTCAGATTTACACTCACCTCTCCCCTGCAGAGTTACGTCAGGCTTACAATTCGGCACATCCCCGAGGTGACCATAAAGACAAATAATCTTCAATTGTAATTTAACACGCAACGTCCATCCGGATACAAATTCTTATAATTTTTTGTCCGCAAATAGACATTCTTATCCATTTTTTTGTTATCTTTGTAAACGAACCAAAGCCGGAGCCGTCCGGCTTGCAAAACCCAACGCTATGGAAGCCAAAATCAAAGCCATTCACTTCGACATCACCGAAAAGCTGGTGAGTTTCATCAACAAGAAGATAGACAAACTGGAACGTCGATTCGAGGCAATCGCCGACGCAGAAGTGACCCTGAAGGTAGTGAAGCCCGAAACGGCTATGAACAAGGAAGCCTCCGTACGACTCGTCATCCCCAAGAGCGGTGACCTGTTCGCATCCAAGACAGCCGACACCTTCGAGGAAGCCGTAGACCTCTGTCTCGCAGCTCTGGAACCTCAATTGGAAAAGAACAAAGGCAAGAATTGATATGCCACAACGGCGTACGGACTCAAATATGCCAAAAAGGCGTAGTGACATACCGGACAACAGACATCCCCGGACCGAGCATAAAGGTCGGGGGATGCTCTATGTTATGCTGGCGCTTACCGTCCTGTTGATAATTTTCATGGTGGCGCTCTGGCCTTTTGTGATGACAGACGCTCCGCAAGACGCCACTATTCGGATTCCCCGCAATGCCACAGAAAAAAACGTGCACGACTCCCTTACCAAATATTACGGAGATTCTTATGCCTCGTATGTAATGAAACTGGCCGGGTTGCGCCGCACTGATTTCTCAAAACGTCACGGTGCATACAGGATTAATAAAGGAGACAATGCCATATCGGCAATGCGCCGCCTCACGTCCGGAGCGCAGACTCCGGTAAAATTCACGCTTAACGGATATCGATCGCTCAGCGAGATGATCCAAAGAATCTCCGCTCGCTTCGATTTCACTCCCGATTCCCTCCGAGCCGCCCTCTATGACACAAAATTCCTGAGCACTTACGGTCTGAACGCAGACAACGCAATGGTCCTGTTCGTGAATGACACATATGAGGCTTATTGGTCGTCGTCTCCTCAACAAGTGCTGGACAAACTGGGCGACAATTACGCACTCTTATGGAACGACCAAAACAAAGCCAAGGCATCCGATCTGGGACTGAAACCCGAAGAAATCATGATCCTCGCAAGTATCGTCGACGAAGAAACGAATGCCGTTCAGGAGAAAGGAACCGTGGGCAGACTCTATATCAACCGTCTGCATCAAGGCATGAGACTCCAGTCGGACCCCACTGTACGCTTTGCGCTCAACGATTTCACAATCCGCCGCGTTAAAGGCTCAGATCTGAAAGCAAACTCCCCCTACAACACTTATATGTATGCGGGTTTGCCGCCTGGACCCATACGGACAGTCGGCAAATCCACAGTCTCGGAAATTCTTGATTCGAAACCCAATAATTATCTGTACATGTGCGCTAAGGAGGATTTCTCCGGCACACATAATTTTGCAACGGATTACGACGAACATATGCGCAATGCCAAGCGATATCAACAGGCGCTTGATGAACGCGGCATTGTTCGGTGACCATATTTACGAGCACACTACCCAGACCGATGAGATATTGGCCGTTGATAATCGCGTCAATTTACGCTGTGTTCAATGCTCACACGGCATGTGCCGACGAGTTCTCAATGGACTTGTCGCCGCTTGTTGTGGATTCGGCGATGTTGGCTCCCCCTGATTCCATAGACGCCAGAACCACCGGCACGTATGCAGAAAACGACTGGCTGTACAGACTGAAACACAAACAACTGGATATTGAAGACCCTGCCGTCAGATGGCCCTCGCCTTTCGTGGCATGGTGCATAGGGGCTTACAACTGGATCAACCGCACGTTCAACCGCCATGATCCGGAATGGGTAAAAGGCGACGGATACAACTTCAAGGCGCTTCTTCTCTCCGACAACTGGGTTGATACTTATACTTTCAATTACAAGGATTTCCCCTCCCTGTCAATTTGGGACCGTATGTACCCTAACCTTGGCGCATATATCAAATATCTGGGAATCTCTTTAGGATATTCAGTCGATATGGGTACAATTTTTAACGGTGACAAATCCACCCACCGCAAGTTCACCGTTGGCTTGAGTTGTGCGAAGTTCTCCATTGAAGCATTGATGTGGGAAAGCAATGTGTCGACCCACATCCGTGCATATGGAGACATCCATAATTTCAAACTTTTAAAAATCCCTTATGACGGCCTGAAATTCAGTGAGGCCAACATCAGCGCTTTCTATTATTTCAACAACAAGAAATTCTCTCTCGGGGCCGTCCATTCTTTCTCAAACAATCAGCTCAAATCAGCCGGTTCTGCAATAGCCGGATTCAGTTTCAACCTTTATGGAGCGGAATTCGACTTCACCGAACTTGCGGAAAAGATTCCGGATTTCCAAAAATATCCGTTTGATTATTACAATTTCCATTACCGCACCTACAACCTTATGGGGGGATACTCCTACAACTGGGTACTTAACAGGCATCTGGTGTTCAACATCACCGCCATACCCGGCGCTGGCATCGTATCAACAGCCGGCGACAGCACCATCGGCCAGGACATCCTGATGTCATTGTACGGTAAAGGCATGATGGGTTTGCTTTATACTTATAAACGGCTTTTCGTAGGACTAAGGGGCACCATCACAGGAAACGCATTTCTGGCCAAAGACGTGACCTTCACCAATACTTTACAAAACTATCAGCTTGCCGTCGGCATTAAATTTTAACATGAACACATCGAAGGAGAATATTGACGAATATTGGATGCGGCGCGCGTTGCAGCTCGCTTCCAACGGAGCCGGCCATGTATCTCCCAACCCTATGGTTGGAGCCGTTATTGTAGGGGCGGACGGCAGAATACTGGGAGAAGGCTGGCATCGTAAATATGGCGGCCCGCATGCTGAAGTCCAGGCCTTCATGAACGTCCTGCCTGAAGACGAGCCGTTATTGCGCCATGCCACTATATACGTGACGCTCGAACCTTGTTCGCACTATGGCAAGACTCCCCCATGCGCCCTTTTGTTGAAAAGCAAAGGAATACGACGCGCCGTCATTGGCTGCGGAGACCCTAATCCAAAAGTAGCCGGCAAAGGCATAGCCATTCTTAGAGAAGCCGGTATCGAAGTGGCTGAAAATGTGTTGCGTGACGAATGTATGGCATTGAACAAACGCTTCATGACAGCACAGATTTACCATCGTCCGTGGATATTGCTAAAATGGGCGCAGAGCGCCGATGGCTTCATGGCCGCAGTCAATCCCGATTATGAATCATGGCCCGGAGCGCAACCTTATAAACCCGTGAAATTATCTACACCTGTCGGAGCTGTATTGATGCACAGAGAACGGACTTTGACCGACGCCATTATGGTTGGCACCAACACTCTTTTGGCAGACAACCCTTCCCTCACAGCCAGATTATGGCCTGGGAAGTCACCTCGTCCGGTAATATTTAGGTCACCTGATGTTCCCGATAATCTAAATGTGTTTGACCGTGATCCGATAATTCTGGATCCTGCGCTTCCATTGGAGAGGAATATGAAAAAACTATTCACCGAACACGGTGTTACTTCGATAATGGTGGAAGGAGGCTCCAAATTGCTGCAATCTTTCCTCGATGCCGGACTTTACGATGAAATCCGCATTGAAAAATCGGATATAATTCTGTCAAACGGCTTAATAGTGCCGAAAATTTCGTAAATTTGCAAATCAGATATGGCGAAAGAATTTGTTGACCCGCAGGAACGTTTGCTGGAGCTGGGAACGGCACCGGTAGGCAAACTGTTGCTTAAATACAGTCTTCCTGCCGTAGTCGGCACGGTCATAAGCGCGGTCTACAACATCATCGACTCCATAGTGATTGGCCACGCCATTGACGACCCCAACGTCGTCAGCGGTATTGCGGTGACGTTCCCTGTGATGAACATCGTGACGGCATTGGGCATGCTTATCGGTGCCGGCGCCGCTACGAGAGTCTCTATTGTCATGGGTCAGAAGGATATGCGTGTGGCCCAGATAATTTTGGGCAATTGTGTGCAGCTCACTCTGATAATAGGAATATTGTACGCCTCTGCCTTCGCGATTTTCATGGATCCGGTACTGAGAATTTTCGGAGCTTCCGACAATTCCCTGCCTTATGCACGCGAATTTATGATGTGGGTTCTTCCCGGCTGCGTGCTTATGAACCTGACGTTCAGCTACAACAACGTGATGCGAGCTTCAGGCTATCCCTCCAAGGCCATGTACACCAACATGATAGGCGCACTCATAAACGTCATTCTGGCGCCGCTGTTCCTGTTCGGGTTCAAATGGGGCATCCGCGGAGCTGCAATCGCCACCGACATCTCAATGTTGATAACGGCAACTTGGGTAATGAGCCATTTTTTCAACAAGAAGAACACTCTGCATTTTGTAAAGGGTACATTCAAGTTCAACTGGCCCGTGATCCGCAGCGTCCTTTATATCGGCATGGCGCCGTTTCTGATCAACATCACAGGATCTGCGATCAACGCTATTGCCAACAATACGCTGCTGAATTACGGCGGAGACAACGCTATTGCAGCCGTAGTTGTGTTCAACCGGTTCGTCACCATTTTCGTATTCATTGTCATAGGAATATGCCAAGGAATGCAGCCAATCATAGGCTACAATTACGGTAGCGGCCGATTCAACCGTTTGATCAAGACATTTACGCTTGCGGCATGTTGTGGAGTGTTGGTAACCACGACCGGAAGTGTGCTAGGCGCCTTGATGCCTCGTTCAATCGCCTCGATGTTCATGCAGGATGCCGAACAGATTGAATGCGCCGTCAACTGTCTGAAAATAACCACTCTTACATTCTGGATGGTCGGATTCCAGATCGTCACCACCAACTTGTTCCAGGCGTTGGGCATGGCAGGAAAATCAATTTTCCTGTCGCTGACACGACAGATGATATTTATGGTGCCCTTGCTGTTCACTCTTCCTCACATCTGGGGATTGAACGGAGTATGGGCAACTTATCCTATTTCCGACTTCCTGTCGGTTCTTGTGGCCATAGTGATGCTTATGATGCTGATGAGAAAGATCCGCAAACAGACGATGGAACAACCGAATATGACGAACAGTCAGATAGAAAGGGAACTGTGATGAGCGAATTCCAGACTAATCTATTGTCGAAACTGTCGTCAACAACACATATGCCGTTTGTAAATTCAACACCACCATAATAAGTGGCGGCAGGAACATCACGTAATAATATTTGCGCCATACCATCGGGAACATAGCCAAAGTAAAAATGTCCGCAAGTCCGAACAATTCGCCCATACGGCCCTGCATGACAGGAATATCTCCAAAAATCAGGAAACAAACCTGCGAGAATATCGACAACAGAAGACACGGTATGGCCAACGGATAGTGGTCCTTGATATGATCGATGCGAAAAATCATCACAAATAACAATAGACACATTATAACGCGCCTTATACCAATACCCATAGCCACATTATAGGTTTTGTTCCCCATATATGCCTCGAAGAACTTATTGATGAACTCAAGCGGTATGAATTTCATGTAAGAACCTATATAGTTCTGAGTAATTCCCATTGCAATGGCAACCAAAAGAACTCCGGCCCAAAACCATTTGAACATTCTCTTGACGGGAAGGAAGAACATCGGGACAAACACAATCGCCGAATAGTGGAACAAGGTCGCGACGGTTATCAAAGGGAAGTAATACCACCATTTTCTTTCTGCTATGAATTGAATGGAGAAGAGAACAATTCCAGCGGCAACGGCTCCTCTGATCTGAATCATGTCATGAAGCACATAATCCAATGTGAGATAAACCATCAACGAGAGCCAAAGGTTGGGAGCTTTTTTAGTGATTGCCAACATATGGAAGCCTACCGACAGAACGGCGTAGACCAGAAGCAATATCGTAAAACTGGGCGATATCAATGTGATCAAGCCGAATGTAGGCTCTACACCGCGTCGGTTGAAACGCGAAGACCCCATATCGTACATGCGTTGATACATCAAATTGTCGCTAATTGTTTCTGATTTGTTGACACACAATACTACAAGCATAGCGAACAGCAACGCCATCCAGATATATACTATTATTCGCGCAGAGGGAGCCACTCCTCTAAGGGCATCATAATCGGGGCTTTCCTCTGCGTCGTATGCATACGCCAGACGTTCCGAGGCCAACGGCAATGTCATTACCGCTGCCACAATAAGTATGAGAAAATATACTTCTACCACTCGATCAATTTATGAATACCTTTACTATTAACGAGCTCAAGAATCTATTATTTTAAACCAATTGTGGTCACAGCAGTAAATAAAGCGGTATGTTATGCGTTAAAATCATGGAGGGACTGCCTCCGACAGGAAGTGAATCTGACGATATATACAAGTGTCCGGACAGCGACTTGACATAGAACAAAGGGCAGTTCAAAGACTGTCGCAACAGCAGGTGAGATATGTGCGCCTGCTGGAGCTCAACGCGCCGGAACTTGACGATGCCGTGGAACGGGAGATGGAGGACAACCCGGCGTTGGTAAGCGCCGAAGAAGAACAGCCGCATGAGACGATGCTCCAAAGCGGTTGGTCACCTCGGCATTCCAACGAGTTGCCTGAGGATTACAGCAATGCCACTCCAGATGCTTCCGAAACTCTTTATGATCATCTTAACAATCAGCTTGATGAGCGCCACCTTACAGAGGACGTCGACAAAGCGGCCCGCTTCATCGTAGGGAGTCTTGACCGCAACGGTTACCTGACGCGCACTGTGGACGATATTGTCGACGACATGGCTTTCGGACCGGGCATTCTGGTATCGGAACACGATGCCGAAGAGGCCTTGAAGGTGGTCCAGAGCCTGGACCCTCCCGGCATCGCAGCCTCCGATCTGCGTCAGACTCTTGAAATGCAGCTCGAAGCCATGAATCCCTCCACGGTTCGTGACAATGCGTTGCGCATTATCCGAGACGCTTTCGATGCTTTCACGCTCAAGCATCGCCATCGCATAGTATCGATTCTCAAAATCACACCTGACCAAGCCGATGACGCAATAGCGCTGATATTGACTCTTAACCCAAAGCCCGGGGCCTCGATAGGTTCCGATCCGAACGATAACGCCAACGTAATAATCCCGGACTTTATTATCGATAACGAAGACGGGAATCTGACGGTCACTTTGAACAACCGCATTCCTGAACTCCGTGTGGAACGGAGTTTCGAACAGGCCATGCAGGACCTTGAAAAACTTCCTCGCAACAAACGCAGGAAAGGTTCGGAGTTCATAGTGTCCAGATATAATGACGCACGCGATTTTATCCGGATTATCGCGATGCGTCAGCGCACGATGATGTCGGTAATGACGGCCATACTAAAAATTCAGGAGGAGTATTTCCGCACAGAGGATGTATATACCCTCAAGCCAATGATGCTTAAAAACATAGCTGATCTTACAGGGCTTGACTTCTCCGCGATATCCCGTGCCACCAACAACAAATACGTCCAGACACCATGGGGAATCTTCCCTCTCAGGTTTTTCTTCAGCGACACTGTCGGAGAAGAACGCGAAGGCACCGATGCGGCCACGAACAGAAAAATCGAAGCCATAATAGCAGAATTGGTTGATAAAGAGGATAAGCGTCATCCCCTCTCCGACAGAAGCATAGCCGAAAAACTCGAAGAAATGGGTCTTGATGTCTCACGACGGACTATCGCAAAATATCGCGACCGTCAGCAAATTCCTGTAGCCAGATTGCGAAAAGAATTCCGATAAACCGAAAAGATTTCGTAACTTTGCGGAGTAAAACAAGAATCCGGCTTCATGCCCATACAGAAATATTCTAAGATTATGAAGAAACCCTACATATTACGCTCTCTGTTAGCCTGCTTTATGCTCGTTGCGACATCCGGTTCCATATATGCGGTCACCGACCGCGAGATGGAGGAGGCACGCACTATAGCGGCAAAAGCATATCTCCGCTTCGCCAACAACGGCAGTGGATATCTGGACGAGGTGAAAGCCACTAACATGTCCGACCTCCAAAAGGTCTTGAAGTCAAAAGAGAAAGACAATATCAAAGCCTTTTTGGCGATTCCCGTGCCTAAAGATTACGCGTCGTGGGACCGGGAAAAACTTATAGAATACTGGGCTGTGACAGCCATGAACAACAACAGTCTGATTCAGGACGGCAAGTTGGCCAAACACCGCATCCGCAAACAGATAGGGGCTATGCAAATATCCGCGCCTTCCCCGGCACCCGCTCCGGATCCGGTCGCCGCTCCCTCTGCAGACGCTCCGGCTGCCTCTGAGGCGCCCTCCGAACCGCCTGCAACAGAGGCACCTGTCACCGACACGAACGCTCAACAAGACATCCTTGCGGACCAGAAAGCCATGGAGGCGGACAATCAGAACCCCTCCTTGGAGAGCGGATCCAACAACACGTGGATTTATGTGGTGATTTTAATTATTCTCATCGGTGTGGTGGTATGGCTTGTGGTATATGCCGCCAAAGTCATGAAGCGCCAGCAGATATCCGAGAGGCCCGAAGGAGCCTCCGGAGCCGAAATCTCCGAGCTCCGCGAGCGCGCTAAGCGTGCCATAGCCCAACATAAGGAA
>USIY01000023.1 GCA_900554845.1 uncultured Bacteroidales bacterium
GGGCTGTCAGGTCAAGGTTAAAAACGACTTGGCTATCAAGGTAAGCGAATCAGCGCTCGACGTAAAGGAATGGGAATGCGAGGTTATTTCAAACAAGAATGTCGCGACATTCATCAAGGAGTTCATAGTGAAGTTGCCTGAAGGCGAACACATGCACTTCATCCCTGGCAGCTACGCACAGATCCGCATACCGAAGTATGAGATGACTTACGACGGCGATATCGACAAGTCGCTGATTGGTGATGAATACCTTCCCGCATGGCAGAAATTCGGCCTGTTCGGACTTAAGGCCAAGAACGACGAAGAAACTGTCAGGGCGTACTCAATGGCCAACTACCCCGAGGAAGGTGACCGTATCATGCTTACCGTGCGCATCGCCACGCCTCCCTTCAAACCGAAACCCCAGGTTGGGTTCCAGGATGTGCCTTGCGGCATCGCATCAAGCTACATCTTCTCTCTGAAACCCGGCGACAAGGTGATGATGTCGGGACCTTACGGAGACTTCCACCCCATTGTTGACTCCAAGGCCGAGATGATATGGGTGGGCGGAGGCGCCGGTATGGCACCGCTTCGCGCACAGATCATGTGGATGACAAAAACTCTTCACACCACTGACAGAAAGATGAGCTACTTCTACGGCGCACGCGCTCTTAATGAAGTTTTTTATCTACAGGATTTCCTGCAGCTTGAGAAAGAGTTCCCGAACTTTAAGTTCCATCTGGCGCTCGACCGTCCCGATCCCGCGGCTGATGCCGCCGGTGTGGCTTACACAGCAGGTTTTGTACATGACGTCATGTTCAAGACATATCTGAAAGATCACCCTGCGCCCGAGGACATTGAATACTATATGTGCGGTCCGGGCCCGATGAGCAACGCCGTTAACAACATGCTCTATAATCTCGGTGTCGAGCCGAGCTCAATACATTACGATAACTTCGGAGGTTAAAGCAAATCAACATGCAGAGAGACAATCAAGTATTCGACATTATCGACCGCGAGCATCTTCGCCAGCGTCGAGGCATCGAACTGATCGCCAGCGAGAATTTCGTAAGCGACGAGGTGATGCGTGCCATGGGTTCATGTCTGACCAACAAGTATGCCGAGGGATATCCCGGCAAACGTTACTATGGTGGTTGTCAGATTGTGGACGAAGCCGAAAATCTGGCCATTGAACGTGCCAAGAAACTCTTCGACGCAGAATGGGTGAATGTGCAGCCGCACAGCGGCGCACAGGCCAACATGGCAGTGTTCATGGCGTGTCTGCAGCCCGGCGACACCTTTATGGGTATGGATCTGTCGCACGGTGGCCATCTCAGCCATGGAAGCCCCGTGAATTTCTCGGGACTTGTGTTCCACCCCATCAGCTACACCGTCGATAAGGAGACCGGCCGTGTAAACTATGAGGAGATGGAGGAAAAGGCCCGTGCCGAACGCCCTAAGTTGATTATTGCCGGAGCAAGTGCCTACAGCCGTGAATGGGACTATGCTCGCATCCGTAAATTGGCCGATGAGATAGGAGCCATTTTCATGGTGGATATGGCTCACCCCGCCGGCCTTATTGCCGCCGGATTGCTTGACAACCCAGTAAAATACGCGCATATCGTCACCACCACCACTCACAAGACACTTCGTGGCCCGCGCGGCGGCATGATTCTTATGGGCAAGGACTTTGACAATCCTTGGGGCAAAAAGACTCCGAAAGGTGAAATCAAGAAAATGTCAGCATTGCTCGACTCCGCCGTGTTCCCCGGTGTCCAGGGAGGCCCGTTGGAACATGTGATAGCCGCTAAGGCGGTGGCATTCGGAGAGGCGCTGCAGCCCGAATGGAAAGAATATGCGCTGCAAGTGCAGAAAAATGCCAAAGCTCTCGCGCAGGCTCTCATAAGCAGGGGGTACAAGCTCATAAGCGACGGCACGGACAACCACTGCATGCTTGTGGATCTTCGCACAAAATTCCCCGATATGAGCGGCAAGAAAGCCGAACGTGTGCTGGTGGAAGCAGATATAACCGCCAATAAGAATATGGTCCCCTACGACACACGTAGTCCGTTCCTGACTTCCGGACTGCGTTTCGGCACCGCGGCTATAACAACCCGTGGGGCTAAGGAGGACCTCATGGAAGTTATTGCCGACTTCATCGACCGCGTGCTCTCTGATCCCGATAACGAAGACAATATCGCCAAGGTACGTCAGGAGGTAAACGATCTCATGAACGATTATCCCATGTTCGCCTGGTAACACACTAATCCGGGAAATGCTTTGCGGCATTCCCGGATACCAAATTTATGATAGAGGGATATCCTGTCAATTGGATTCCGCATCTGTCCATTAACTCTCATTTATATGACTACGCCGGTTTTTTACAATTTACCAGACAAATTATTCATCAGTGGAATTGACACTGATGCCGGCAAAAGCTACGTCACGGGGTGGCTGGCCTCTGAGATGATGAAACAGGGCATGTCGGTCATAACCCAAAAATTCGTCCAGACAGGCAACGCGGATTTCTCCGAGGACATCGATGTGCATCGTCGTATTATGGGGATAGGCATGCAGGAAGTGGATCTGGCGCATATCACCGCTCCCGTAATCTATTCATATCCGGCGTCTCCGGAACTTGCAGCCCGTATAGACGGACGCGCTCTTGATCTGAATATAATCACAGAGGCTACAGATAAACTTCGCGGGTTGTACGACCATGTGCTTATCGAAGGAGCCGGAGGACTTATGGTGCCCTTAAAAGGTGAATATCTCACAATAGATTATATCCATGAACGGCATTTGCCTCTTGTTTTGGTGACGAATTCAAAACTTGGATCCATCAACCACACCCTTCTCGCTCTCAATGCCGTCAAATCGTACCATATCGACCTTTACGCCGTTGTTTACAACCATCATTTCGATATGGACAAGCTTATCGCCGAAGATACGCGAATTTATGTTCAGAAGTGGCTGGAGCATCATTTCCCCAAGACAATTTTACTTGATATGGAGTGAACATACATATGAAGTGAATATATATTATGATGGGGAACTATGAACAAGCGAATTTAATTGTAATGAAAAATTCTAAGGAAACGACAGAACCGATAGAACGCCGTAAAGTCAGTATTACCAAACAGGAACTCGCTGAACTTCCTGTTGCAAAATTCCCGGGCAAAGTTATAATGGTGGACCGCGAAGACCAGATTCAGGACGTTGCCCAAGCCCTGAACGCTGAAGACATCATCGGATTCGATACTGAGACCAAGCCCAGTTTTCGTCGCGGTCAATCAAACCATGTTGCGTTGCTCCAGCTCTCCACTCATACTGTGTGCTATCTTATCCGTCTTAACCGCATAGGACTCCCCGATCAGATCAAAGAGATTCTGGAAAATCCCAATATCCTGAAAATCGGTGTGTCCATACATGATGATTTTCACAATCTCCACAAACTTTTCAATCTTCAGCCCAAGGGTTTCGTGGAATTGCAAAGCTATGTGAAGGATTTTGAGATTCTTGACAACAGCCTCAGCCGTATTTACGGAATAATTTTCGGCAAAAGAATCAGCAAAGGTCAGCGTCTCACCAACTGGGAAGCAAATGAACTGACCGTCCATCAACAGGAATACGCTTCACTCGATGCATACGCCTGCATAGAGATATACGAACAACTCAACAATGTCGGATTCGAACCCTCGGCTTCTCCATATTATCGTATCATTGAGGAAGTTCACCCTGCTACTCCTAAGGAATCCGACTTACAGAAATAATTCAGATTCTTATGCCAAGATTAGACAAACCTTTCTGGAAACGCATACCGCGCTCAACCTGGTTACCGACACTGCTGCTTATATATTTGACCGGCATGACATGTTGGTTTGCCCCTTCATTGATAAAGGGCGGTGAGACTGTCCGTCTAATAGTGGTTGTACTGGCGGAACTTGTCATTATAGCACTTCTATACTTTTTCCTTAAGAAAAAAGAGAAACAGAACTGATTCCTCACTAAATTCCCTTTCATTCGTTCCAACGACGAATGACGAATTCTTTGCCGTCCCAAATACCATAACTGAAATTGGATATCCAGTCCCCCAATATTATCATTCTGGAAGAATCATTCAGTTTCAGATCTTCCACTACATGAAGATGGCCGTACACGAAATAATTTATTTCCGGATGCTCCCGAAGATAATCCACACTGAAATGGCGGAGCAAGTCCACCATTGTGGTAGGATTATATCCCGATCCGCCTGTTTTACGGCTATGCCTTGACCAACTGTAGGCAAAAGGAATGGTCCAGCGAGGATGAATGCCGGAATAAAGTTTTTGAGCGAATTTGTTTCTGAAAAGATTACGCATTAATTTAAACGACGGTTTAAGTTTGCCTACACCGTCACCATGCGTCATATAAAACGTTTTTCCGTCGATGTGCTCAGTAAGAGCACCGTCCACCACTTCCACCCCGAGCTCTGAAGGCAAATAATCAAAAATCCAAATATCATGGTTACCGATAAACCATACGACCCGGACGCCTCTGTCGGTCAGTTCCGCCAACTTGCCAAAAAAACGTACGAACCCACGCGGCACCACCGTGCGGTATTCGTACCAATAATCAAGAATGTCGCCCAATAAATAAACTACATCCGCTTTGTCCTTAATGGAGTCAAGAAAATTTACAACGCGCTTTTCCGACTTACGGGAATCCGGGAAATATGGTGCTCCCAGATGCAGGTCACTAAGGAAATACGCCCTCATCTTAAAGGAACCCTAACTCCAACTTGGCCTCCTCCGACATCATGTCCTGGTTCCACACAGGCTCGAAAACAAGCCGTAGATCCACTTTTTCGGGGCCTTCGATGCTTACAAGCTTCTGCCTGACATCTTCCAATAGAAAATCTGCAGCAGGACATGACGGCGCAGTCAACGTCATATCTACATGAAGTGTCTTGCCATTAACATCATATTCAACCCGGTAAATCAATCCGAGATCATATATGTTAACAGGTATTTCCGGATCATAGACAGTCTTGAGATATTCCACCGCCTTGCTTTCGATGCGCAGCGCCTCGTCGGCTTCTTTCTGTGTCATTTCTTCCGCCATGGCATTTCAAAAATTAGAACAGTACGGCAAAGTTCACGAACCAGTTGCTGGCGTGAGCGCTGAAGTTGTCGAGCTGCACCGTACGGAAATCATACGACAATCCCCACATATATCCCGCCGTCACCTGATAACGCTTGAATATTTCCACTCCAAGTCCTGTCTGAAGTCCAACGGACGCTCCGGGACATTCGATAGCCTCGTTCTTACTGTGGGATAGGTTGAAATTAAATGTCGGTCCCACAAAAACAATGGGGGCGAGATAATTCTCGAAGCCATTCATTCGGGTCCACTTGAAACGCAAGTTTACCGGAAGTGAAAGGGTATGGAAGTACAAATTCTGTGTGCCGAGACCGTCCGATGCCCACACCACTTGGTCATCCCAATGTACTTTTGCACCGCGCATATCGTACCTGAGCGCCATATCGATACCGAAACCGATACCGGGAATCATAAGTTCTCCCATGACTCCGGCATTGAATCCTGCAAGTTGGTCGGAACGCACAAGTTTCTGTTTCCAATAGAACTGAGATACATTCAAACCGACGGTCGGACCCCAGCGGAAAGCCGCCGAGACTCCGAACGTTACGGTGCAAAGCAATAATATTGCTAAGATTTTTTTCATTATCCTTTGTATCCTTAGGATTAGAACAGATAAGCCGCTGAAATTGTCCAGTAGTTGTTCTTGGCTTTGATATTATCGGTGTTGATTTCAACTCCCGCAATTTTCTTACCGTCGATGATATTGTTCATACCGAAGCCATAACCGGCGCTGATCTGCAGATGATTGATGAATTCCAGACCGATACCGAGGTTCCAGGCCCATTGGGAAGTCTTGGTGTCGAACAATGCGTCGTCCCCGTTCTTGTCCAATCTGAAAGCCACGCTGGGGCCGGTGAAAACATACGGACGCAATATATTGGCTATGGCCGGAATGCCTATTTTGTACTTGATGTTCAAAGGAATTTCAAGAAAATGCTTGCCGGCTTTGGTACTTCCCTCAGCTGACAACCCTTGGACCTCGGCCTTAACCTTGGAATCCATATAGCTGTACATCAGCGACAGATCGAAACCAAGATTTATGATGGGAACAGTGTATTCTGCCTGAACACCCCCTGTGAAGCCGCAACGGTTTTCACCGTCAAGGACTTTGCTGTCAAAGCTCATTTTGTTGACATTAAGTCCGATACGAGGACCGAATTTAAACTCTGCCTTGGATTGTGCCGCGTAGCCGATGCCCATGACGGCAACCAACAGAATAACAAGTGTCTTTTTCATCATTTTTCTTTTATGGAGCCGTTTGTCTTTCAGTCATGTATAGCCTGACACACAAGACGCTCCTGTTAATATTCCGTTTTACTCTGCAAAGTTAACAAAATTTTTCGTATTTTTGCAGTATGTACGCAGAAGTAATACTTCCTATACCTCTTTATTCCACGTTTACCTATTTGATACCTCAGCATATGGAGGAACAAATCCAGACGGGTACGCGCGTGCTGGTGCAGTTCGGACGCAAGAAGTTTTACACCGGACTTGTCACACACACCCACAACAACACGCCGGAATACGAGGTAAAGGAAATTACCGAGGTTATGGATTCCGCGCCGGTGGTGCGGTATCCGCAATTGAACTTATGGAACTGGATCGCCGAATATTATCTTTGCAGTGTCGGGGAAGTCATGAAGGCGGCGCTTCCCACTGGATTGAAGCCTGAGAGCGAGACGTTTGTCAATTTGAACGATGATTTCGATATTCCTGAGGGGTTCAGAATTTCCGAAAAACAGGCTCTTGTCATGTCCCTGCTGCAGCATGAGGGACGGATGCGGATTTCTGATATCGAAACCAATCTGAAAATTAAGAATGCGACAAAAATCATCTCGTCGCTTCTTGACGCGGAAATTATCCACATCGACGAACGCGTGGTGGAACGTTACCGTCCCCGTAAAGTCACATTCGTCTCGCTGACCGTTGACAGAGAGGATCAGGAAGGCCTGCATCGTTTTTTCAGTATGGTCAACAGATCGCAAAAGCAGGAAAAAATGCTTATAAGCTATCTGGATCTCAGCGGATGGCTGCATGCGCGAACAGATATCAAGGACGTGACAAGAGCTCAGTTGATAGAGAGTTCCGGGTGCAACGCCGGAATTCTCCGCGCTCTGATTGAAAAGGGCATTCTGAAAGAAGAAAAAAGGACTATCAACAGATTTAATCCCCTCGAAAAAGATCATGATCCATGTCCGTCGCCATTGACATCCGTACAGAAGAAGGCGTATGAATCAATAATCAATGAATTTCGTGAAAGCCATCCTGTTTTGCTCCACGGTGTCACCGGCAGCGGAAAAACCGAAATCTACTCCCATCTTATAGCCGCCGCGCTGCGGGCCGGAAATCAGGCGCTCTATCTTGTGCCCGAGATTTCGCTTACAACGCAGCTCACCGACCGTTTGCGCAAAGTGTTCGGAAACCGACTCGTGGTCTACCATTCGAAATTTTCCGATAACGAACGTGTGGATATATGGAAAAGGCTTCTCGCATCCAGCGAACCCGTAGTGGTTCTGGGAGTGAGGTCATCGGTTTTTCTTCCTTTCGCACGTCTGGGCCTCGTAATAGTGGACGAGGAGCACGAAAGCAGCTACAAGCAGTACGACCCCGCTCCACGTTATAACGCCCGTGACACCGCCATAGTACTTGCCTCCATGCACGGCGCAAAGGTTCTTCTGGGTTCAGCAACTCCAGCAATCGACACTTATTACAAGACCACAACGGGTAAATTCGGTCTTGTGGAATTGACCGAGCGTTATGAAGGTTCGGTCCTTCCCGATGTCGATATCGTCGACATGCGCAAGCAACGCAAGGAGAAAACTGTAAAGGGCATACTTTCGCTGCCGTTGCGAAAATCCATTAGGGATGCCTTAAAAGAGGGAAATCAAGCCATTGTTTTCCAAAACCGCCGCGGTTTTGCACCTATGGTGATTTGTCAGCAATGCGGATGGGTCCCGAAATGCGAGAATTGCGATGTATCGATGGTCTATCACAAGTCTTCGGGATTGTTACGGTGCCATTATTGCGGATATGTCCGGGTTCTCCCCTCTCTCTGTCCGGCGTGCGGACAAAACTCCATAGAGACTTACGGCTACGGAACGGAACGTATCGCGGAGGAGATCGGTCAGGAATTCCCGGATCGACGGATATCGCGAATGGATCTGGACACCACTCGCAACAAGGAGGCGTATCAAGAAATAATCGAGGAGTTCGCCCGTCACTCCACGGATATTCTTGTGGGCACACAAATGATTTCCAAAGGCCTTGATTTTGATAAAGTCCGTGTGGTGGGTGTGGCCAACGCCGACACGCTTCTTAATTTTCCCGATTTCCGCAGCAACGAACGGGCTTTCAATATGCTGGAGCAAGTGGCCGGTCGCGCCGGCCGTCGTAAAGACAAAGGGCTTGTGACTGTCCAGACCACAAAGCCCGACGACCATGTTCTTGATTTTGTAAGGAAGCATGACTATAAAGGCTTTTACGAAACCGAGATCTCCGAACGTGAAAAATACCGTTATCCCCCATTCACCAGGGTCATCAACATATATTTCAAGCACAAAGAGTCCTCGGCGGTGGATAGACTCGCCGTGAAGTATGCTGTGGAATTGCGAAAAATATTCGGCGAAAGGGTTCTCGGCCCTGAAAAGCCCTTTGTCAGCCGCGTGGCGCTATGGTATCTGCAATGCGTCATGCTTAAGATAGAATCCAATGCCTCTATGAAAAAAGTCAAGACACTGTTGCATGGTCTTTATGAACAAATGGCCAATCTTCCTGAAATGAGAGGCGCTGTAATATATTATGATGTAGATCCATCCTGATCAAACGACAAGATAGAAATGAAATCAAATTTTGACATGTTCGACAGGGAGCACTTGTGGCATCCCTACACATCGACACACAATCCTCTCCCCACATATAAGGTAAAAAGCGCACACGGCTCCGTCATTACACTCGAGGACGACACTGAACTCATCGACGGCATGTCGTCGTGGTGGTGCGTTATCCATGGATATAATCATCCTGTGCTGAACCAGGCGGCCAAAGAGCAGCTGGATCGTATGTCGCACGTAATGTTCGGGGGCTTCACACATCAGCCGGCCGTGGATCTGGGCAAATTGTTGCTGAGCATTCTGCCCCCTTCCATGCAGCACCTGTTTTATGCCGATTCTGGCTCCGTAGCCACTGAAGTAGCCATGAAAATGGCGGTGCAGGCCCATGACGATCCTAAAAAGACCAATTTTGCCACAATCCGTTCGGGCTATCACGGCGACACATGGAACGCCATGTCGGTCTGCGACCCTGTCACGGGCATGCACGGTGCTTTCGGACCCGCGTTGCCGGTACGTTTCTTCGCTCCCTCTCCGCAATGTCGCTTCGGAGATGTGTGGGATCCTTCCGACTTTGAGCCGATGCGCAGACTGTTGCGGAAAAACGCCGATTCTCTTGCCGCCGTGATCCTGGAGCCAATAGTGCAGGGCGCCGGAGGCATGAGGTTCTATCATCCTCAGTATCTACGTGAGCTTCGGGCCGAATGCGACAGACTGAACATACTCCTGATTTTTGATGAAATCGCTACCGGATTCGGGCGCACAGGAAAGCTGTTCGCATGGGAACACGCCGAAGTGGAACCTGACATCATGCTTATAGGCAAGTCGATAACAGGGGGATACATGACTTTCAGCGTCGTCGCCACGTCTCACCGGGTGGCCGACATGATCAGCGATTCCCAGTCGGGCGTTATGATGCACGGCCCGACATTCATGGGGAATCCGCTCGCATGCGCCATCGCCCTGGCATCGACAAGATTGCTGCTCGAATCCCCTTGGCAGGAAAAGGTAACGCATATCGAGGCTCTCATGAAGGAATATCTTGCACCGGCTCGTTCACGCGACTATGTGACCGATGTCCGTGTATTGGGCGGCATAGGAGTGATACAAAGCAAAGAACCGGTGGATTTAGGTGTGTTCCAGAACAAATGCGTAGAGCACGGCGTGTGGATACGGCCTTTCGGACTGAACAACTATATAATGCCTCCTTTCATGGCTGTCAGCGAAGAACAGGTCATCACTCTTTGCAGAGAACTGATCGCGATTCTGGATGAAATGCATATATGACACGCCTAAGATGGACAGATACGAATTATACCGCGACACTCTCGACGGATTGAAGTCCGAATCGCGATTTCGAAGCATCCCTCCCCAACGTGACTGCAAAGACATTCTGGATCTTTGCAGCAATGATTACATGGGGTTGAGCCGCATTGACACGGATTTGCAGAAGGATTTTCGGTCCAGGTTCGCCGACGTACCGTTTTCCGCATCGGCGTCACGTCTGTTGTCGCTCAATCAAAACATTCATAATCAACTGGAAGAAAAGCTGGAGAACCTATATGGCCAACCCGCTTTGCTTTTCAACTCAGGTTACCATGCCAACACCGGGATCGTCTCCGCTCTGAACGTGGGGAATACACTTTTCGTGGCGGACAAACTTGTGCATGCTTCGATGATCGACGGTCTCGTTATGGGACGATGCCAATTCAAAAGATTTCCTCATAATGACATTTCGGCATTAAAAAAGATTCTTGAAAAAGAAGCTACTCATCGCGACAGGATTGTCATTATGGTGGAATCAATCTACAGCATGGACGGCGACAAAGCTCCGTTACGAGAAATCGTGGAACTTCGCGCCTTGTATGACAACGCTCTTCTTTATGTCGATGAGGCCCATGCGTTCGGAGTACGTGGAGAAAAGGGTCTTGGATTATGCGAAGAATTGAACATTCTGCCCGACATCGATATTCTTATAGGCACTTTGGGTAAAGCCGCTTATTCGGCAGGGGCCTTCTGCATCGCGCCGAAACCTCTTAAAGACCTTTTCGTCAATTGTGCGCGCAGCTTCATATTCTCCACCGCGCTTCCTCCGGCGAATATGGCATGGAGCATAGTGACTATTGACAAACTTCTGCGGAGCAACGACGAACGAGAGTATCTGAAACGCATAGCGCGCGAAGTACACATGCATCTGGAACATAAAGACAACGACACCCCGATAGTTCCATATCATATAGGGGATGCGTCAAAAGCGATTGAGGTGTCCCGAATGCTCGCGGCATCCGGCATCTTGGCATTGCCTATAAGACGTCCCACAGTTCCTGCCGGTACGGAACGAATCAGATTTTCATTGAACGCAGCCTTGACAAGCATCGACATCGTGAGATTGTTTAACGCCATCGATTCCATCAGTCATGATTAAATTTCTAAAGAAAGAAGGCAACCGACGCCTTATACTTATCTTTACCGGCTGGGGTACCGGTCCTGATCTGTATAAAGATGTGGAGATTCCGGGCTGGGATGTGGCCGTGGTGTTCAGAATAGACAGCAAACCCTTAGACTTCAGTAAATTCCACGGATATTATACTATATATCTGTTCGCTTGGTCTTTGGGTGTGTATATGGCTGATTTGAAATTACCCGCCGACCGTATAACAAAAGCATTCGCAATAAACGGGACTGTCGCACCGGTTCATGATTCTTACGGCATACCTGTCAAAGTTTTCCGTGGCACTGCGGATAATCTTAATCCTCGCAATCTCACCAAATTCCGTCGCCGGACAATGCCGGACAGTCAGACGTTCGCACGATTGTTCCCCGAGGAAGCTTCTCCGTTGATGTGCTCATGTCTTGCCGCACAGCTCTACGACGTGATGGCGATGATGGATTCCGGTGAATGTGCCCCGCGTCTCCAATGGACCAGAGCGTATATAGGTTCCGGAGACAGAATTTTCCCTCCGGAAAACCTGGAAGCCGCATGGGAACTTGATCCGGAGGTGGAGATTGTGCATACCGAGGACGCTCACTTCATGGATATTCCTGCAATAATCCGAAGTGTCATCGCGGATACTTGCAAAGTTTCCTCCCGCTTCAGCAAAGCAGCGGACACATACGATTCCCACGCTATTCCTCAAAGAATGATAGCGTTGCACTTGGCAAGCCTTCTTAAAGGCTCAGTAGATCGGACACGGATTCACCGGATATTGGAAATCGGGCCGGGCACAGGATTCCTCACACGCTCATGGTCCAAATTCCTTACCCCGGAACATACCGACTTCGTGGACATAACTTCTACGGGACCTTTCCCGATTCCCGGTATCGCCGCATATCATGTGGCCGACGCTGAGGCATGGACTGCCAATCAAGCCTTGCAGGAAGCGGGATGCGACAATAAATATGATCTCATAGTGTCGTCTTCCGTAATCCAGTGGTTTGCTGACATTCCGCGTTTCATTAATAACTGCGCCGATATCCTGCATGCGGGAGGGTGTCTCGCATTGTCCACCTTCCTCCCCGGGAATCTTTGCGAACTGGATGCTCTCAGACCTGCTCCGCTCTTATATCCTTCTGTTGAAGAGCTCAAAAATGCTCTTTCCGTTGATTTCGACATTTTGATCTTCGACACTTCAACCATTCGCATGGAATTCGAATCACGCCGCCATCTCCTCCTTCACCTCAAAAACACAGGAGTAGGCGGATCGGCGGCGACAAAAATCACACCAACCTCCCCTCTCACGTCGCTTACATACAGGCCTGTTTTCTGTGTAGCGATAAAAAACTGATTAACCTCCAACTAAATAACTTATGAAAAACTCAATGATCAGAGGCATATTGGGCCTTGCGTTGGCAACGACCGCAGTCATACCGGCCATAGGACGGAATCCGATTCTGCCGTTGTGGGAATGTATCCCTGACGGTGAACCCTATGTGTTCGAGGATCCTGACAACCCCGGCAAATACCGGGTGTATCTATATGGATCGCACGACCAGGACGGTAAAATGTATTGCGGCCGTAATCAAGTGGTATGGTCGGCGCCTGTGGAGAATCCAAACGAATGGCGTTACGACGGTGTGATCTTCGAGAACAAGACTGACGCCACGGGTGCCTTGTTGAATCCCGACGGCATAGGCGATGTGCTCTATGCCCCCGATGTGGCGGAAAAGATAAACCCGGACGGCTCCAAGACTTATTATCTTTACCCTAATGTCCAGGGCGAAAGAAATAATCTTGTGGCCAAATCGAACCGTCCCGACGGGCCGTTCAAAGTATGCAACTGGGATACGGAAAATCCTAAGAAATGCGTGGGTCCTTTCGCTTTCGATCCCGCTGCTTTTGTGGACGAGGACGGCCGAGCATATGGTTATTGGGGATTCGACCATGCCTATGGATGCGAACTGGACACTGCGACCATGGCCACTGTCAGACCCGGCACTCATGTGGTGACGATCATACCGGGCCGCAACGAGGACAGGGAATTCCGTTTCTACGAGGCTTCCTCAATCCGTAAAATCAAGGACAAATATGTGTTTGTCTACAGCCGCTGGACCAACGACGGCGAGGATGGTCTGCCCGGATCGAACTATACTTTGGCATATGCATGGAGCAACACGCCGCTCGGTCCTTGGACTTACGGAGGAACAATTATCGACGGTCGCGGCATAGAGACAAGACCCGACGGATCGAAAATCGCCACGGCTGTTCCCAACGGAAACACTCATGGCAGTATCTGCGAAATCAACGGCAAGTGGTATGTCTTCTACCACCGTCAGGCCGACACCAACGAATATTGCCGTCAGGCGATGGTGGCTCCGATAGACATACAGGTTTTCGAAGGGCCCGACGGTTTCGTCAAGATCAGTCAGGCTGAGTTCACCTGTGAAGGATTCGAGACCCACGGTCTAGATCCCGCCAAGAATACACCGGCCGGAATAGCCTGTTATTTCACAAGTGATCCGGCGCCGCATCAGGAGTACCCCAACGTAATATATCCCGGCTCACACTCCAAAGTGATGCGCGTGGACTATGACGGCAAACTCAACCCATACGACCCGTCGATCGAGCGTTGTCCCATGGTGAACAATACAGCCGGATCTGTTGTGGGATACAAATACTTCAACTTTTCAAAAACTTACGGAAAGAAAAATTTGAAAATGATGCTGGATTATATTCCTGACGGCACGGCAGGGACAATGGACATCTTTCTGGATCGTCCCTCGGAAAGTGAAGGGGGCGTAAAGATCGGTACACTTTCAATTGGCTCTGCCAATAAAGGAAAGCGTCAGACCGCTACCGTTCCGGTAAACAATCTGACGCATTTCAACGGCAAACATGCCCTGTTCTTCGTGTTCAATTCTCCCGTAAAGGGCATATCGATATGCGAGCTTGAATCATTCCGATTCAAGTAATTCTAAAGTCAGAATTCAAGAACGACCTCTTCGGCGGCGGGAATCGTGACCTTACGGTTCTCGCCGTTGACTTTGACAGTGGTCTTGGCTCCATTTTCCGAGCGTAATGTCACTTTCTTTGCCATGCCGTCCTGCCAGTCGATGTCCGCTTCAATACCTCCTCGTGCTCGAAGTCCTTTTACATAACCCGTTTTCCAGGCGCCGGGCAATGCCGGAAGGATAGTTATGGTCTCGGGAGTGGACTGCATGATCATTTCGGCCACACCGGCGGTACCTCCGAAGTTGCCGTCGATCTGGAATGGAGCGTGCGCGTCAAGAAGATTAGGATATGTGCCGCCGCCGCGTCGGGCGTCCTTGCCCCGATAATTGTCCGGACTTACATAGGTCAGCAAAGTTCTGTAAGTATTGTATGCCTTTACGGCGTCCTTCAGACGGGCGAAAAGGTTGACTCTCCAGCCTGTGCTCCATCCTGTGGTCTTGTCACCTTTGATCTCCAAAGTCTTCTCCGCAGCCGCGGCAAGATCGGCATTTGTTTCGGGAGTGATATGACGTCCAGGATACACCCCGTAGAGATGCGACTGATGACGGTGGTGGGGATCGGCGTCCGCCCAATCATAATACCATTCCTGCAGATTCCCTTTCTTCCCTATTTTATAAGGATGCAGTTTCTTGAGAGTCTTGTCGATACGTTTCACCAACGATTTGTCAACTCCCAGCTCCTTGGCTGCGTCGCGGGTATCCATAAGACACTGACGGATCATGGCGAGATCCGCTGTTCCTCCATAAAGAGTTGCTCCCTTGTAACCGTTGTCGGTGACGTATACATTCTCCGGACTCGTGCCGGGGGATGTGATCAACTCACCTTTCTTTTCCACGAGCCAGTCGAGCGCGAACAATGCCGCCCCTTTCAGCGCCGGATAGTCTCGGAGCAACGCTTCTTTGTCCTTGGTGAAGAGATAGTGGTCCCAGATATGTGACGCGAGCCAGGCGCTCCCCATGTACCAGTTGGCCCATACCGGATCGCCATCCTTAAGTCCCACAGGATTTGTCAGAGCCCATATGTCGGAATTGTGGGCCGCGGCCCAACCGCCGTTGTCAATGCCAAGATAATCTTTTGCCGTGACCTGTCCTGTGGTTTTTCCGGCCATATTGCCGATGAATTTCAGCAACGGCTCGTGCAGCTCGCTCAGATTGGTGGTCTCCGCCGGCCAATAATTCTCTTCAAGATTGATGTTTACCGTATAGTTGCTGCTCCACGGCGCCAGCATGTACTCATTCCAAAGTCCCTGCAGATTTGCCGGTACACCGGGAGTACGAGAACATGAGATCAACAGATAACGGCCATATTGGAAATACAGTTCCTCAAGATCGGGATTGGTCTGATGTTTGTCGCCGTACTGCAATAACTGTACATCGGTAGGCAAAGCGGCTATGTCAGGAGCTGTCTGGCCGAAATCCACGCTTACGCGGTCAAAGAGGTTCTTGTAGTCCCTCTGATGACGATTCAGAATCCGGTTATAGCCGGACTTCAGGGCCTGGTCCATTCTGTTGCGTGCTATGGCCCTGTAATCCTTTCCCTCTGTGGCCGGATTCTTGTCATATCCGTTGAAACTTGTGGCATTGGTGAGATACAGAGTCAATGCATTAACGCCTGTCGCTTTCAGTTGATTTCCTACAGCCTTGATCTGTCCACCTAAATTCATTGCCTTCAGCAATGTGTTGAAACGTGTGCCGCGCTCCGGATCTAAGAAATTTTTCTTATTGAACGAGGTGTAACTCGGCAATCCATGAAAAGGTGCATATCCCGCCGAGGACAGCTCCGTGCCCGTAGCGGTGACCGTATGAGGCAGTTGTGAGTCAAGACTGATCACGGCGTCGATACCGGCAGGGTCCTTGGTCATGATTCTCACCACAATAACAGAATCCGGGGCGGAAGCAAAATATTCCGTAACCACAGGATAGCCGTTGGTGGTGTAAGTCGACATGGCCTTGGAGTTCGCGATGTCAAGTTCCCGGCGATAGTCCTTACGGTCGCCTTCCACACGGTTCAGATAATCAACAGTCAACGTTCCGAGAGGCATGTAATTGTTGGTGTAATAACCTTGGACCTTGCGCTGCAGGGAGTCCGCCGCACGGTAATCCTCTCGCTCCAACGCCGCTCGTATTTCAGGAATGGCTTTGTAGGCTTCCGGATCATACGCCTCCGGACGAGGTTCGCCGCTCCATAGTGTTATGTCATTCAACGACAATCGCTCACCTAATTCGTCTCCGTATACAATGGCTCCGATATTGCCGTTTCCTATTACCAATGCCTCCTCGAAAAATTTTGCGGGGCGGTCGTACTTAAGTTTCATGTCGTTGGCGTGCGCGCTCAGAGCCATAACGGCGCTGACGGCCGCTGTCGCCACGAAAGGTAATGCAATGTTTTTCATTTATGTGATGCTTCTGAATGATTCATAATCGCTGTTGCCACCCGTATTCCAGGGGTCTTCTTGTCACGTGGGTGGATGTCGTTCCACTCTCCCAAGTCTCCGTTTTTGATCCAATATGCGTTGTCGGTTTCTTCCGAGGCCTGTTTCTGTGACTCGCGCATTTCCTGCCAGGCCTTTCTACCCCCGATGTCCGAAGGATGAAGGAAATCCGCCAGTTCAAAAATATAGAACGGCATTGATGGATCGTTGAAACTTTTGCGCCAGTCGGCAATCAATGATTTCATCAACGACTTATATTCATGACGTATGTCAACGTCCGATTCCCCCTGATACCATATGGCGCCTCGGAACGGGATGTTTACAAAAGGAGCTATCAAACCGTTGTACAACACCGTGGGTGTCTGGAACCAGTCCGTCACGCCCGGAGTCGGAGGCATCTCGATAGCCGTTTTATGCTTCCAGTCCCCTTCGAGGGAGACTTCCGCGCCGTCTTCGAAGATAAGCTTGTGGGGTTTGTCGCTCACCACATAAGGACTGCCGTTGTTGCTCTGGACACGTATCGCAATTGAATTCGCCCCCGATTTCAGGACTCCGGCCGGTACTTTGTATATTCT
>USIY01000024.1 GCA_900554845.1 uncultured Bacteroidales bacterium
ATCCAACACACCCTTTGGAGAACGGGCAAAACCAGCCGCTCATGATTTCGAGTTGTGTTCCAAAGGCAGCCTCCTCATTCTTGCCCCAATGTCACCTATGCCTCCGGATCGCTCAACTTTTATCTATCTAAATTCAGTCGCAGAGTCAATCTCAATCCCACGTTGATCTCCCAATTGGTACAGCTAAATAAAAATAACACCAATTCAATTTCAATGGTTACAATCCTGACTTTTCCTTCCCGGATGTTGCTATTGTTTCGCGGAAACGATGGAGCTGCCGGCGTGATATATTGAGATAGGTGGCAATCTCTCCGAGTGAAACCAAATCAAAAAGTCGTGGATAACGTGCAAGCAACTGGCCGTAGCGTTGCTCCGGGGTAGAACGGTAATTGTTGAGCGTCTGTTCGTATGCCTGCTCAAAGAGGGCATCAAGAAACTTGATGTAAAGAGTGGGGTCCAACATCAACCGCTCACGTATAATCGAGGCTGGTATGACAAGAACATCAGAATCCATAAGGGCAATGATGTCGGTAGGCATCTTCTTGCTGTGCATCGAGCTGATATAGTTGGCGAGAACCGAACCCTCGAACACAAAACCTACTGTTTTTTCATTGCCGGATTTGTCAATCAGCGAGTGCTTGAAACCGCCTTTCACAATCCATCCGGCCTCATTGACAACTTCACCGGTACGCGCGAAATACTCGCCGCGCCGAAAATGACGCAGCGCGCCATGCTTCTCGCATAGCTCCCTCCAGAATGAGAAATCTATTGCCTCTTCAAATGCGTTGAACTGTGAAGTCATCCAATGAGTTTGTTGCAACTTATTTACGGAAGTTAAATATGAAGTTGTTTCTACTTACTTATAAAACAAGAACCCATTGAACAACGAATACATCCAATGTCCAATGGGTTCTTATATTAATATCAGACTTCTGATTATTCTTCTGTCTGGGTCTCGGCGTAGGCCTTGAGGAGTTTCTCCTGAACGTCGCTCGGCACGAGTTCATAGCTTGCGAAGTTCATTGAGAATGAACTGCGGCCTCCGGTGATGGAGCTTAAGGACGTGGAGTAGCTTGCCATCTCTTTCAAGGGCACCTTGGCGTTGAGTTTCTCAATACCGTTGTCGGAGGACATTCCCATTATGATGGCGCGGCGTCCCTGAAGGTCGCTCATCACATCGCCCATCGTGTCGCCGGGAGTCAATACCTCAACATCGTAGATAGGCTCCAGAATCTTCGGATTGGCCTGCTTGAACGCCTGACTGAAAGCGTTACGACCCGCCAGACGGAACGAGATTTCATTCGAATCAACCGGGTGCATCTTGCCGTCGTAGATCATGACACGAACATCACGCGCATAAGATCCTGTCAACGGCCCCTGCTCCATACGGTCCATAAGACCCTTGACGATAGCCGGGATGAAACGTGCGTCGATTGCACCGCCCACGATACAGTTGTAGACTATCAGCTTGCCGCCCCAGTCCAACGGAATCTCCTGCTTGTCGCGTACGTTCAGTTTATATTCCTGATTGCCGAATTTATAGGTGTCTGGCTCAGGCATGCCTTCGGCGTAAGGTTCAATGATCAGATGAACCTCACCGAACTGACCGGAACCTCCGGATTGCTTCTTATGACGATAGTCGGCGCGGGCCGCCTTGGTGATCGTCTCGCGATAGGGAATCTTCTGTTCCTGGAACTCAATGGGAAGCTTCTCGTTGTTCTCCATACGCCACTTCAGCGTACGCAGATGGAACTCGCCCTGGCCTTTCACCAGAGTTTGCTTCAATTCCTTGGACTGCTCGATAATCCATGTGGGATCCTCCTCGTGCATACGCGTCAGAATAGCCATCATCTTCTCGGAATCCGATTCCGTAACAGGTTTGATGGCGCGGACATACTTAGGCGCGGGATATTTGATGAAATCGAACTGCCAGTCGCAACCCTTCTCGTCGAGAGTGTTGCCGGTGCGGACATCCTTAAGCTTTACGGCGGCACCAATATCACCGGCCTCGAGCTCGTCGATCGGAGTACGCAGCTGTCCGCAGACAGTGAAAATCTGGGCCAGACGCTCTTTGCCGCCGCGTGTCACATTCTCAAGATCCGCGCCGGCTTTGAGAGTGCCGCTCATAACCTTGAAGTAAGAAACCTCTCCGATATGCGGCTCAACGCTTGTCTTGAAGAAGAAGACCGAGACAGGGCCGTTTGCATCGGGTGCGACGGGTTCTCCCGCAGTGTTCTCCGGAGCGGGCATCTCGCTGACGAACGGGCAGACGTTTCCAAGGAACTCCATGATGCGGCGGACGCCCATATCCTTCAGCGCGCTGAGCACGACAACAGGATAAATGGAACGGCTCACCAGACCCTTGCGGATACCCTCGCGCAGATCGTCCTCCGACAAAGGCTGATCGTCGAAGAATTTCTCCATCAGGCTCTCATCGTTCTCCGCGGCTGCCTCTTTCAATGTGTTGTGAAGCTCCAGAGCCTTGTCCATCTGGTCGGCGGGAATCTCGCTGATCGTTGGCACGCCGCCGTCGGGGCCCCATTCGTATTTCTTCATCAGAAGGACATCGATCATCGAATGAAAATTCGGACCGCTTTCCAAAGGATACTGTATCTGGATCACGCGTGAACCGAAATGCTCGCGGAGCTGCTCCACGGCATTGTCATAGTCGGCCTTCTCGGCGTCCATCTGGTTGAGGGCGAACACCACCGGTTTGTTCAGTTTCGCGGTGGTACGGAATATGTTCTGTGTGCCTACCTCCACACCGTACTCGGCGTCCACTACGATCAGACCCAAGTCGGATACACCGAGCGCCGTATAGGCGTTGCCTACGAAATCATCAGATCCCGGGCAGTCGATGAAATTAAGTTTCTTACCGTTGAATTCGGCGTTAAACACGGTCGAGAACACTGAATAGCCATACTCTTTCTCCACTGGGAAATAGTCGGACATCGTATTACCGGCCTCAATGGTTCCACGGCGTTTTGTTACTCCACACTCGTAGACCATTGACTCCGCGAGTGTGGTTTTTCCCGAGCCCTTCGATCCCAGAAGGGCTATGTTCTTAATTTCATTGGTTTTGTAAATCTTCATAGATATAGAGATTTTTATTAGGTTTCCGTGTGGAGTGCGGCTGAACCGAGAAGAGAACGCCACTTCACTTGATGACCCCAAAGTTAGCAAAAATCTCGTTATAATATTCATTTCCCCATTATGTTGTTAAACATATTTTCAATTTTATGGCCATTTGCCATTTAAAAATATTAATTTTGCATCATGGAATCGTCAAAATGCATTGGAATATATGTACATATCCCCTATTGTACACGCAGATGCCTGTATTGCGACTTCTATACAGAGGGTGCTGTCCGGGCCGACTGGCCTCGCTATGTCAATGCGGTACTGAATGAATTCAGCCTCAGATTGCGTAAAGAAGAGGGAGAGATATTCCGAGGCTGCGACAGCTATACTATTTATATCGGAGGAGGCACGCCCTCGCTTATTCCCGCCGGAGCCTTTATGCAATTGTCCGAAGGCCTGCAAAAAATGGCCGGAGGCAAGCCTTCTGAATTCACAATTGAAGTGAATCCCGACGATGTGGACGAACAGTTGGCGAATATATGGGCTGCCTCGGGTGTGGACAGGGTCAGCATGGGCGTTCAGTCTCTGTGCGACTCCGAGCTGAAAGCCATCGGACGCAGACATGACGCCTTTACTGTCCGAAAAAGCTATGATGTGCTGAGAGAGCGCTTCGGCAACATCAGTCTCGACATGATGTTCGGTCTTCCCGGCCAGTTGCCCGAGTCCTTGGCGCATACTGTAGAGGAATTCATAGAAATGAACCCAGAACATATCTCTGCCTATTCACTGATGTATGAAGAGCGCACTGCACTGACACGCCTGCGAGACACAGGGCGTGCACAGGAAACCGATGAACAGGACTGCGTCGGAATGTTCCGTTTTATCTCTGAAAGTCTCGAATGCGCCGGATACGAGCAATATGAAATCAGCAACTACGCCGTTCCGGGAAACAGATCGATCCACAACTCGAATTACTGGCACGGCCTTCCATACATCGGCCTTGGAGCCGGGGCACATAGTTTCAACGGAATTTCTATCCGCACGTGGAACCGCCCGGACGCAAAATCATATATGGAATGCATGGAAAATGAACGCCGCGACCATTCCATGACCTATACTGAAGAGCTGACTGACGATGAGCTGCGCGAGGAAATGATAATGACAAGGCTGCGCACCCGCGAAGGTCTCGACCTGAAAGAATACGGTGAAAGATTCGGACTATCCTCACTTGTCCCGCTGACTCAACGCGCAAAGCCAATCGTGGCTCGGGGATTGCTCCGCACGGACGGCCAACGACTGGCTCTGACTAAAGATGGCGTTATGGTGTCGGACGATATTATCTCCGATCTTTTCTGATCACAATAAGAAACATACATCGAAACTTATACGATTGTCATGCGCCTGCCCTCTGTAATAAGTGTGGCGCTGGCCGTAAAGATATTCCGCACCTACCTGGAAGAAGCTTGATATCTGATAGAATACGTTCGCTCCTACATAATTGCTGTAACGGTAATTGTTGAATTCGTCAGGATTTGACCCGCTTTCGCTTTCAGAGAGAGCATAAGGCCCTACATTCCACATCCTGCTCATCGAGTACACGGCGTTCATCTGCCAACGCTTGCTGATGTTATAAGTAAATCCGAACACCAGTCCCATTTCCGGGGTAGGAGTCAATCTCCCCGGATCGGAACTCTTTGGCGTGAAACTCAAAGGGATACCCGCCAAATCAAGAATGTAATTGCCTATGCCTTTTCCATATACGGCCTGCCCGAAGAAAGAGAGCTGGTTCAGAGGCGTCCAGTTGCCGCTCAGCTGCACTCCCCACCCTACGGTGGTGCGCCGGCGGTTATGAAGCACGTCACGGTAATTCAAAGTACGGAGAATTCCGGAGAGCCGTATGCGGTTGCCACCGTCACGCGCCCACTCCAGATAGGCCGGTATATCCGGCACAAGCTGATTGTACGCAGTGGGATCCACAACTGGTTTGTTCAAGATATCCTGGCCGTTGAACTGCTTATAATCTTTGCCGAGATAACGTCCGTCGCTCGTGTTGAAAGTTGGAATCTCAATACCGATGGCCGCTCGGAATCCATTGAAACTCGGACTCTCGTAATTGAACAGATAATTTGTTGCGTCCACGGCTCCGGCGGGTCCCTGCGGGTCGATCATCGAAGGCATGTTCGCATCCTCGTCCTCGAACAAAGTTTTCTTCATTCCTGCTGCGAATCCACGCCATTTCACATAGGCAAGCTTGAGTTTCAACGGATTTTTATAACCGTCGGTTCCTATCTTGAAGAATCCGCTTATCTGGTTTTCAGTGCCGCCGAAACCCACGATCTGCAATGTCAGATTCGCGTTCAACGCATTGATGTAAAAGTCCGATTTCTTGAAGCGTTTTGCAGGTACAGGTATCTGATTGGTGATAAAGCCTCCTGCCGCTCCGGCTTCTTCATATAGATCGTTGCCTAAATCCCATCCGATTATCGGCTGCAATTTGCCTCCTATTGTCAAAATAAACGAATTGTCGCCTGTATGGATGGCAAAATGAGGCACCGGTGTGTCTCTGAAGCTTTTGGGTCTGTCTTTCTTGAGTATTTCATATACCATGGTATCCTTAGCCGTATGGATCAGATAAATACGTCCATCTTTCGAAAAGTCGATTTCTTCGCTTCTCAAATTCATTCTCGGAGTCTGGGCCATGACCGTAGATGTCAGGAATACCGTAAATAACAAACAAAAAATGTGTTTCATAGTATATTAAACAATTTATATACTATTAAACACATTTTATACAAATGTTGTTTAGCCGCCTTTTGAGGCAAATGTGCCTGCGGACACCCCCACTGTCCCAATTCATTTCAGGTCCGAAAGGGACGTGATCTTTGTCTTGACCGATGCGGAAGATGTCCCGGGAACTGAATCGGCGAGCAAATTAGAATTGTCACCGGTATCGAAATGTATGATATTCATGTCCGGAGCAGAGAGAGTCTCTGCATCCTTCAGATCTATTTCGGGTATTGTCTTCATTATTTTGCAATTCTTGAGTTGATGAAAGTCGTGACCCGATTCAAACCCAATACAGCCGCCACATAAGCCGCGAGCAACACGAACAAAGGCAACTGTAACGGGAACACATCATGCCACCATCCTCCGAAAAGATAGCAGAAGAATTGCAGCCACAACAGACATTGGGTGATTACGCACATAGTGCACCATGTATGTATTCGGAACTTTTGGTACCAAATGGACCAAAACGTGAAGGGAAGGCAACAGCCGTTGCATAACGCCAGCCAACGCATAGCTTCCGGGAAACAGAGCATTGTCAGCAGGGATACGGAAAAATAGCCCACTCCCACCTCAGCCCATCCGAAAAGGCCGAAAAATTTGGACGCCTTCTGCTCCAGAACAGTGTCGCAGCCATGTTTCTGCAGAACTCCGCATATTCTGTCCGCCGCCTTCACATTCACTTTCAGCGATTTCAGAAGAAGCTGAAATGTGACGTAAAGACCCGCCAAATCAATCGCGAACAGAAATATTGTGGAGAGATTATTCCATGAACCGCTCCATATGAATCCCGCCGTGAGCAACACCACGCAACAGGCCGCCAACATCCAGGCCTTTGTCGTTTCGGCGATCTCATAAAAATGATGCTTTGAATAATCCGGTTCCTGTGAATCAGCCTGAGGATACGCAAGCAGAGCCACACCGCTCCACCTCTGTTCAAACAAATCAAGGGACCGTTGCTTCCTTTGATGATAGTAGATATAATCCACCACATCTCCGCCATCCTGCCCTTTCCTGAATCCGGTCACGATAACGAAACCGGTACCTTCCTGGGCTATGAACGGCACCGGTATACGGGACAATTCGGATTTGTCTACGACTTTTACTCCACGTGTCTTTATCCCATAGGAATTAAGCAATCTGGAGAATCCGAACAAAGACTTGAAGGACATTTTATGAAACGCCGCGTCGGAATCAGCTCCGGTGTGCGGCACCCCCAGCTCCTTCAGGAAGTCACTGAATATCGTCGTTCCGGTTTTCATACAATAATATTATCCAAGGGCCTTGGTCACATGAGAAGCAAGAACGGAACCCTCCATCTCACCGCTGCCTCGCCATACTTCCTGACCGGCCTTGTAGATTATAAATGTAGGTATGGACTGTACATCCAGAGCCTCCGCAAGCTGCTGATTGAGGTCAATGTCAAATTGATAAACGTTAGCGCGACCCTGGAACAAATCCCGCAAGTCGGCTACCACCGGCATCATTCTCTGGCAATGAGGACACCATGAGGCATAAAATTCCACCAGGGCAACGCCCGTGTCTTCTTTAAGTTTGTCATACAGTTTTGTATCCATAATTCATATATTTTTCAGCTTACGGCAATACATGGCCGCATGCTCGGTTGTATAAATAAAAAACGCGGGATAAACCGAATGGTTCATCCCGCGCATTGTTAGCTTTCGTGAAATCAGATCCAGCGCATGTAAGCGAAGTCCTGACGGTGAGGCAGCGCCGCGTTCTTGGGATAGATGCGCAGTGCGTAACGGAAGATACCTGCTTCGAGCAGTTTGCCCTTAAGCTCGTAAGTGTAGACGTCGCCGTCTCGCTTCACGATTTTCAGTTCTTCGCGTTTGTCGAAGGTATCCTGACCGTCCTTTTCGCGATAGAACACCAGCTCTACTCCGAGCGAGTCGCCCAGACCCTTGGTGTCGATCACTGCCTTGGCGTCAAATTCCTCGCCGGTACGCTGTGCTCCATTGTCATTGCCGGTGTGGATTTCGCTGCTGATCACATCGATGCTGTCCCATTTGGAAGCAACTTCTTCCTTCCATGCCACGATCTCCTTGGCCTTCTCCGCGTTGTTACGGCTCAGTTCGGCGAAACGCTTTGCCTCGGGATCGTAGAAACGGCTGATATAATCGTCAAGCTGACGCTTCATGGTGAAGATCGGAGCGATGTGGCCGATGCTCCGCTTGATGTACTGAATCCATTCGGGACTGTAACCCTTGGAATTCTTGGCGAAGTACAAAGGAATGATCTCGTTCTCCAGCATAGAATAGATTGTGGCGGCGTCAAGCTTGTCCTGCTGTCCCTGGTCGGTGTAGGTGCGCTTGTCGGTCAAAGCCCAGCCTGCCTTCTCGTCGAGACGGTAGCCTTCGTACCACCATCCGTCGAGTACGGAGAAGTTGAGCACGCCGTTCATCTCGGCCTTTTCTCCCGATGTTCCGGATGCCTCCAGAGGACGCGTGGGAGTGTTGAGCCAGATATCGACACCGGTTACCAATCGTTTTGCAACGATCATGTTGTAGTCCTCAAGGAATATGATCTTGCCGCGGAACTGAGGCATGCGGCTGATCTCAATGATCCTCTTGATAAGTCCCTGACCGGCTCCGTCGGCGGGGTGAGCTTTGCCGGAGAACACGAACTGTACAGGATATGCCGGATTGTTCACGATACGCTCCAGACGCTCCAGATCCGTGAAGAGCAGATGCGCGCGTTTATATGTGGCGAATCGACGGGCAAAACCGATGATCAGAGCGTTGGGGTTGATTTTCTCCACCACACGGATCACCTCCGTGGGATCTCCCTGGTTCTTGAGCCATTTCTCCTTGAAATCACGGCGCACAAAGTTGATGAACTTGTTCTTCAGCGTCATGCGCATGTTCCAGATATCCTCGTCGGGAACATCGAATATTCCTTTCCACATCTCGGGATCGCTCTGATCATGGAACATTCCGGGATTCAGATGCTCTCCATAGAACGCTTTCCATTCCGAAGCGGCCCATGTGGGCATGTGCACGCCGTTGGTGACATATCCTACGTGGCTTTCTTCCGGTGAATAGCCTTTCCATACCCCTGCGAACATACGCTTGGACACTTCCCCGTGCAGCCAGCTTACACCATTGGCTTCCTGACAGGTATTCAAAGCGAACACCGACATGGAGAAACGGTCGTTGGTATCGGGATTCTCGCGGCCCATATTCATAAGATCGGCCCAGCTGATACCCAGTTTAGCGGGATATTCACCAAGATATTTGCCTATCAAAGACTCCTCGAAGTAGTCATGGCCAGCAGGAACGGGAGTATGAACCGTATAGAGCGACGATGCACGCACCAGTTCAAGAGCCACGTTGAACGACAGGCCGTCCTTCTGCACGTAGTCCACCAGGCGCTGCAGGTTCAGCAGAGCCGCGTGACCCTCGTTGCAGTGGTACAGCTGCGTATGGATGCCCAGACGGTTAAGCATGATGATGCCGCCGATGCCAAGCAGATATTCCTGCTTGATTCGGTTTTCCCAATCGCCGCCGTAAAGTTTGTGGGTGATGGGACGGTCCCACTCCGAGTTCTTGTCAAGATCGGTATCGAGCAGGTAGAGCTTCATGCGGCCCACATTCACACGCCATACATGGCAGTAAATGATACGGCCCGGGAACGGGACTTCCAGAATCATGGGCTGACCGGTGGTCTCGTCCATCACAGGATCTATAGGAAGCTGGTCGAAATTCTGGCTCTCATAGTTGGCTATCTGCTGGCCGTCCATCGAAAGGCTCTGCGAGAAATATCCGTATTTATACAGGAAGCCGACAGCTGTCATGTCCACACGTGAGTCCGACGCCTGCTTGATATAGTCACCGGCCAGGACTCCCAGACCTCCGGAATATATTTTCAGACAGTTGCACAGTCCGTACTCCATGGAGAAGTAGCTGACAGACGGGATTTTTTTGTCGATCGGCTCCTTCATGTAGTCGTTGAATTCACGATACGTATCGTTGATACGCGACAACAGGGTCTTGTCTTTCAGAATTTCCTGATAGCGCTCATAGCTGAGCTGCTGCAGGAGCATAACGGGATTCTCACCAACGGAACGCCACAGATCGTGATCCAGATCACGGAACAGGCTCTTGCCTGACGAATTCCAAACCCACCACAGATTCTTGGACATTACCTCCAATGGTTTCAGCTCAGCCGGAATCTCGGCGCTGACAGTCATGGTACGCCAGTTGGGG
The DNA here is from genome assembly GCA_900554845.1 of uncultured Bacteroidales bacterium. GTDB lineage: Bacteria > Bacteroidota > Bacteroidia > Bacteroidales > Muribaculaceae > Lepagella. Next base: position 10,095 of record USIY01000024.1, read on the forward strand.
GTGTTGGTGTTGCTAACTTTCAGTTTCATATTGTTAATAAATCAATTTTAATTCTTGTTAATATCGGGGCAATTGTATTTATCTGCGGAGATTTCGCGCCAAAGCGATCTCATACGCGCGGTCATAATTAAGAATGAAGAATTTCCAGTCGGCTTTAGCCGATGTCAGGAACGCCATATTGCGCGCCTGCAGGCGCTCGCCGCCCTCTTCGGATATATAACCCAGAGCGGTATCGGCTATCTTGTCGGCGGCCTGGTTGTAATTGGAGTCGGTGCGCTCCACTACTTCGACACCGCATTTGTCAAGACCGTTGTTGAAATTGTCGAGCACCCACTGTCCGAAGCCCGCCTTGTCGTCGGTGATGGTAGGGACACCGAAGGCCACACTCTCAAGCGGTGTGTAACCCCAGGGTTCGTAGTACGAGGGAAACATCGTCAGATCAAAGGCTGGCAAAAGGTCATAATAGGCAATGTCGATCACTCCGTCGTGTCCGTCAAGATAACTCGGCACATATATTACGTCGAGATTCTTGAATTTGCCCTGTTCCTCCAGTTGCTTTATGCGGATGAAAACCTCGTCGCTGCTTTCATTGTGCAGGCGGTGTGTTATAAAGTCGGGCACCGCCTTATCATCTCCGCCGAAACGCATGTTCGTGACCACCGCTCCGCTGGGCTCGCTTACCCATCCGGGAACAAGTATGAACGCCAAGGCCTTCTCCCCCTCATTCATACGGTCTTCCATGCGGACAAGAACATCCAGGAACATGTCCAGTCCCTTGTTCCTGTATTCATGACGTCCGGAAGTGGCAATCAAGGTTGTGGTCTCATCGAAAGTACTACCTGTCACCGCGCGCGCCACTTCAAACAGACGGTCTCTGCCATCTTTACGCAGACGGTTGTATTTTACCGTTTTGGGCACGAAATCCGGCTCAAATCCGTTGGGTGTGACCACTTGCGGACGGATCTGAAGCAATTGCTCGCACTCGCGCGCAATGACCTCGCTGACCGTGGTGAAACAGTCTGCCGCATGCGCGGCGGCCTTCTCAAGGCTGTGTTTAGACTGCATGTTCAGCTGCTCTGCCATCTGGTCGCCGTTGTACTGTGTGAAATAATCGTACAGTGGCTTTCCGTTGCCGCAGATGCTGCGTCCTATGCTGGTGGCATGAGTGGTGAAAACTGTCGTGATCTTAGGATCGTGGGTGCGCAGATACAGCAGACCCATGCCTGTGGTCCACTCGTCGAAATGAGCCACCACACGGCTTGAATTAACTTTTAAATGTTTGGCAAGAGCCTCTATCACCAGCGCCGATGCAACTGCAAAAGCGCAGCTTTCCTCATAATCTCCATAGGAATGCAAGGAATCGACACAATAATCGCACCACATCTCACCGTATATTTCACTGAGATGCGACGCCGTGTCGCCCGGGTTCACAAGGACAACCTGCGGAGCACCTGGAACGTCCCAACGACCCACACGAACGCTGATGCCCCATGGAAGATCCAACTTGGTCTGGGCCTGCTTCAGCAATGTCTTTCTTTCCTTAAAGTATGGAGATGGATTTTCCTCAGTCCAAAAATCCGGACCGACAAAGATTAACTTCTCACCGAATTGCTCACCAAGGCAACGGGCCTTTGTCGACAAAACGGCATAGATTCCCCCTACCTTGTTGCAGACTTCCCAGCTCGTCTCGAACAACAGATCAATCTGATTAGCCACCGATATTGTAGCCTCATTGGAGGTTTTTATCGCAACTGTCTTGCGAGGTGTCATATGATTTCTTTATAATTCGTTATTACGCAATTACTTAACTTAAACTTAATCTGATCATTTAGATAAATCATTCAGCAAGCACATGGTTTATCTACAGGATTCCTCACGGTATCGCCTTAACGGCACACCCTCAGGAGACAAGGATTAGTGTACCTCGGGTCATATTTATCCGCAAAATTAATAAAAAATTCCCATTCAAAATATATTTTTTGAAAAAATCTTCATAAAACACCTAATTTTTTGTCCTACATGTGCTATATTTTACACTTTATAACATTACATTGCATATTCTTATTAATCATTGCGCTTGCTGAATAAAAAAAGCCGTTCATTTCTGAACGGCCACGTGATACCTTGAATATTTTCGGCATTCTTATCAGAACGGAAGATCATCTGACTCGTTTCCTTCCGGAGCTGCAAACGGATTTGGCGCGGGTTGGGGAGCGGGCGCTGCTGTGTAGCCTCCCTGCATAGGCGCGGGCTGCTCTCCATCCACCGGACGGGCGCTTAGGCAATTAACATCAGTATACCAACGTCCGTTGAACTCCCGGCTCTCTACCTCCACGTTCAATACATATTTTTTACCGTTTTCAAGCTGTATATTGTCGGCGCGGTCTCCGAATACCGTAAACTTAACCTTACGCGGGTAAGTACCTGATGTCTCAAGCACATATTCATCTTTTTTCCAGGCGTTTCCTGCCTTTGACGTGCCGGAGGTCCTGCCCAGGTTCATGATGATCAATCCTTCTAATTCCATTTTGATTTTTTGTATTGTTATCTCTGCGGCGTATCGCCGTTTAATGCACAAAATTAACTAAAATTTCTCCTTGTTCCAAATCCAAATCACGAATTTACCGCAAATAAGGGTTATATTTCTTCTCCCTGCCTATTGTGGTAGCCGGCCCGTGCCCTGGATAGACCGTGGTGTCGTCGGGCAGAGTCAGAAGTTTGCTCCTGATGGAATTTATTAAGGTTCTGAAATCTCCTCCCGGCAAATCGGTACGTCCTATGGACCCGTCGAACAACGCGTCACCGACTATCACATATTTCCCTTCGGGATCGTACAATGCTATGCTCCCCGGCGAGTGTCCCGGCACATGGAGCACATCCAGCTCCCCGTCTCCCACCTTAACCTTGTCGCCATCCTCAAGATATGATGTCAATGAAACCGCGTCCAGCTTCTCTCGCATCCCGAACATCATAGCCTGCTGCTGCATGCGCGCGCCCAAAGTCTCGTCGCTTTTGTGTCCCAGAACCGGCACTTTGAATTTGTCGGCAACGAATTTGTCGCCGACGGCATGGTCCACATGCAGATGAGTGTTGATGACATGCGTCACGGTCAATCCGTTACGCTCTATATAGTTCACGAGAGCGTTCTCCTCTTCAGGCTCTATCATCCCCGGATCGACAACTGCGCATTTCTTTGTGGCTTCGTCAACCACAACATACGTATTGATGCCGAACAGCGAGAATCCGAATTTCACCAGTTTCATAGTATTGTCAAATGTTTGGGGTATAAAGTAGTTTCTTGGTTACAAAGAATGGTTCGGAAAAATACGAGGACAAATCGACCTGCTCTGTGATCTTTGACAAAGGGCCGAGTTCAGCCGTGACATCGCCTCCCTTCAATGTGATCAGGCCGTTCGGCACGGCATTCTTTTGGTCCTCGCCGGAAATATTTTTACGGCAAATTTTCAAAAGTTCCCGTTGCGGCATAACTGCGCGACTCACGACAAAGTCGAATTTCTCCTTCACTTCCGCCACATCTCCGTGATAGAACCGGACATTGGTCAAGCCGCATTGTTCCGCTATGTCGGCTGCCACTTTAAGTTTTTTGCCGGTACGGTCCACGAGCAGGAACTCTGTGTCCGGATTCATTACGGCGAGCGGCAGTCCGGGAAGACCGCCCCCGGTGCCGAAATCCAGAACTCGGCTGCCGGGTGCGAAACTTATGAACTTTGCTATTCCCAATGAGTGCAGAATGTGGTTGATTTCAAGATTGTCTATATCCTTGCGTGAAATGACGTTTATTTTTTCATTCCATTCAGGATATAGACTCATCATCACATCGAATTGCTCTTTCTGTCGGTCGGTCAGCGATGGAAAATATTTCTCGATTGCTCCGGCCATCGTCAACATGCGCCTAAAATGATCTCCGACAATGTGGGATGGCCGAAAATCAGTTGTTTTATATCATCACGTGTACGGCGCAACGCAATCAGATCCGCGCATTGCTGAGCCAGGAGGGCAGCCTCCGCCCCCATGATGTGGGCCCCTATCAGGCGACCGTCGGCTTTGTCGAAAATCAACTTGCATATACCGTCGGTCTCCCCCATTGCCAAAGCCTTTCCGTTGCTCCTGTAGAAACTCTTGCCGATCTCCACTTCTATTCCTTTGGCCTTGCACTGTTCTTCGGTAAGTCCGGCCATACCGCACTCCGGGTCGGTGAACACAGCGGAAGGCACCACCTCGAAGTCTATGTCGTCGGTCTTGCCGAGTATATGGTTCAGCGCGCGCTTGCCCTGCGCCGAAGCCACATGCGCCAGCATCATACGGGCGTTCACGTCACCTATCGCATATATATTGGGAACATTGGTGCGGAAGTTTTCATCCACGACTATTCCACGGGGAGACCATTCCACGCCTGCGGCGTCCAGATTAAGACCATCCACATTCGGACCGCGTCCTACGGACATCAGGACATTGGTGGCCGTCACAGTCTGTTCTTTCCCTTTAGCTTCGTAAGTGACGGCTACCCGATAGTCATATGTTTCCTCTATCTTGGTCACGGCGGCTCCAGTTATTATTTCAATACCGCGCTTAGACAAAGTCTGTTTTAAGCGTTTGGCGATATCGGAATCAAACGGAGGCAATATCTGTTTCATGTATTCTATAACCGTCACCTTCGAGCCGAACGAGGAGAATATGGAGGCGAACTCCATGCCGATCACACCTCCTCCGATCACTATCAGTTCCGCGGGAACAAACTCCAGAGCCAACGCTTTTGTGGAATCCAGAACCCATTCCTTGTCAGCGCCCGGAATCGGCAACGAACGGGAATGACTGCCTGTTGCCACGATGATGTTGTCGGCGTCAAATTCCTCGTCGCCGACAGTAACCGTCGTAGTGTTTTTGAACGAAGCCATACCGTTCACCACATTTACTTTTGCCTTTGTCAACAATGCCTCGACGCCGCTTCTCAACTGATCCACAACCGCCGCTTTGCGGGCCGTGACCTTGTTGAAATCGACATCGAACTTCACATTGTCGCAGGCAAAATCCGCCGCCTCTCTCATTGTGGTGACAACCTTAGCATCCTTCACCATACATTTGGTGGGGATACATCCCTCGTTCAGGCAAGTGCCCCCCAGACGGCCCCCATTTACGAGAGTAACGCTCATACCTTGCGCCGCCGCCTCCAATGCTGTCTCATATCCTCCGGGGCCCGCCCCTATTATTATCAAATCGCTGTGCATATGTCCTTTTAAGTTCTAAACAACAATATGAGACAAGACGCAAGAGTCTTATCCCATATCGTTATAACATGATTTTTTCAGTTTCAGTTCTTTTCCCCGCACATCTGACGATATGACAGGACGGGATTCTTGGCTGCCGTTGTCTCGTCAGGATGCGATATGACTGTAGTGACGGGAGCGTTCTTCACTGTTTCCGGATCCTCGATGGCTTCCTTCGCCACTTTGCGCATCACGTCGATGAATTCATCCAGAGTCTCGAGGCTTTCGCTTTCGGTAGGCTCTATCATCATCGATTCATGGAACAACAGCGGGAAATAGATGGTCGGCGCATGGAATCCGAAATCCAACAAACGTTTAGCCACGTTCAGAGTGGTAACTCCTGTGCTCTTGTCGGCCAGTCCGTCGAAAACGAACTCATGCTTGCAAGGTCCATCCACAGGGAGCTTGTACACATCACGCAGGCTTTCCTTGATGTAGTTAGCGTTCAAAGTCGCCATCGGACCGACTTTCTTGATGTTGTCGCGGCCAAGGCTCAGGATGTAGGCGTAAGCCTTCATCATCACCCCGAAGTTTCCGAAGAAAGTAGACACGCTGCCCAGCGATTTATCACCGTCGGTCACCACATCGAACGTACCGTCGTCAAGTTTCACCACACGCGGCACAGGAAGCAGGTCAGTAAGATGCGCTGCCACGCCTACAGGACCCGAACCGGGACCTCCGCCGCCGTGAGGTGTAGAGAAAGTCTTATGCAGATTGATGTGCATGATGTCGAAGCCCATGTCACCGGGACGCACTTTACCCAGCATCGGGTTCAGGTTGGCACCGTCATAATAGAGCAGTCCTCCGGCGTCGTGCACAAGGCGAGCTATCTCTACAATCTCCGTCTCGAACATCCCCAGAGTGTTGGGGTTGGTCATCATGATTCCGGCCACAGTGTCGTCCAGAAGAGGCTTCAGATCCTCCACATCGATACTGCCGTTCGGTTTTGACTTGACCTCAACCACCTCCAGACCGGCCACCATGGCCGACGCAGGATTAGTCCCGTGAGCCGTGTCGGGCACTATCACCTTCGTACGCTTGTTGTCGCCGCGCAATTCATGGTAACGGCGCATCACCAGCAGTCCGGTAAGCTCGCCGTGAGCGCCGGCGTATGGGTTGAGGGTGAACTCGGCCAGTCCGGCCAGCGACGCCAACGCATGCTGCAGATTGTAATAGAGTTCCAGCGCACCCTGCGCGCTGCGCACGTCCTGCAGCGGATGCAGACCGATGAATTCCGGCATGGCGGCAAGTTCCTCGTTGATTTTGGGATTGTACTTCATCGTACAGCTGCCCAAAGGATAGAATCCTGTATCGACTCCGAAATTCTTGTTCGAAAGGTTCGTATAGTGACGCACCACATCCAGTTCACTCACTTCGGGAAGTTCCGCGGGCTTTTCCCTGAGAAGATCTGAGGGTATGGCCGAGAATCCGTCGGTGTCGTAATTGTCCTTAGGAAGCTGGTAACCTTTGCGGCCCGGCTTTGAAATCTCGAATATTAACTTATCGTATTCTTTCATTTCTTCAGTCCATTCAGGCCTCCAGCATTAATGTCACCAATTTGTCGATTTCCTTACGGCTGCGCTTTTCGGTAACCGCGAAAGTAACAAGTCCGTCGCCGAGATCCACGCCGCCCATGAAACCGTTTTTCATCAGATGATCGTTAACCTTCTTGATGTCAAGATCGGTCTTTACGGTAAACTCCTTCAGGAACGGTTTGTCGAACACAGGATGGAATTTACCGGAGGCAATGAGTTTATTGTAGAGATAATGCGCGCCGTCGCAACTCAGTCTGTTCACTTCCTTGAGTCCTTCGGGACCCATCAGGGCCACGTAGACAGTGGCGTACAGGGCCATGAGGCTCTGGTTCGAACAGATATTGCTGGTGGCTTTCTGGCGGCGGATATGCTGTTCGCGCG
>USIY01000025.1 GCA_900554845.1 uncultured Bacteroidales bacterium
TTTGGCTTGGCGACAGATGCCGCTTAGCCTATATTCAATTTTTAACGAACTATTGTTTATAAATTCATTGTATTTTTACCTATTTAAGTACTTTTACCGTTATAAATATAGCGAATTTTAGAATTTATGAGTGCATATACCCCTGGCCGGCTTAATATTCCGCCGGTTACCCTGAACCTGATTATCATCAATACGCTTGTATGGCTTGTGGAGTTTCTTTTTCCGTCGTTCACGGACAAAAGTCTATATCCCCATTGTGCCCTTCACTACTTCGGCGCCGAAGATTTCCAGCCGGGCCAGTTACTCACATACATGTTCATGCACGACAGCCGCAACTTCATACACCTTTTCTTCAACATGTTCACATTGTTCATGTTCGGCCCCATTCTTGAACGGACATGGGGCGAGAAGAGGTTCGTGTTGTTCTATGTGGTCTGCGGCATAGGAGCCGCATTAGTACAGGAACTTGCGTGGGGCCTCACCTGGGAGCATGAATATATCTCCGACATGGCCCGTCTGAACGGTCTGACCTACGACCATATGAAAGAAGCCGTCAACGCCGCCGTGGCAAATCACGACATAGGCATCATCAACAACATGGAGATGATGAAGAATGCCATGATAACCGTGGGTGCGTCAGGCGCGATATTCGGTCTATTGCTTGGATTCGCGTTTGTATTCCCCAACATGCCTCTCTATCTGTTCTTCATTCCTGTGCCTGTCAAGGCGAAATGGATGGTGCTCGGATACGGAGTGCTGGAGTTTTTCCTCGGAGTGAACGGAGGCGGAACCGTAGCGCATTTCGCTCATCTGGGTGGGATGCTTTTCGGTCTGGTCATTTTGCTTATATGGCGTAAAAAAGGCACCCTGCGCGGCGGCGGTTTTTATTAATGGTCTCCACAGTCACTAAATTTTGTCTCGGTGAATAGATTTTTTGAATATTTCCGTCAAGACAGGTCGGTAATGTGGCTATGCTTCGCCAATATGGGGGCATCGGTGCTTATATGGTTTGCAATGGGTCTTCAGGCCGTCGCCGGTGTCTCCTCACGATGGGTCCTGGCCATATTCGCCCTTCCCTACCCTCTGCCGGAGGCCTTGATACATCCATGGACCATATTCACTTACATGTTCGCCCAGGCCGATGTGCTTCAGCTCCTTTTCAACATGCTGTGGCTGGTATGGTTCGGAAGGATGCTTTCCGACACAGACTCAGAGAAGACAATTGTGCTGTTATATATAGGAGGAGGTTTGTCAGGAGGAATTTGCTATCTTGCCGCAGGATTGGCCGGAGGCACCGGATCTTTCCTGATGGGTTCGTCGGCGGCCATACTTTCCCTGATGGTGTACACCGCATTCCGACAGCCGGACCGGGAAGTGCCTTTGCTGCTCATTGGCAACGTCCGACTTAAATGGATTGCGATTGTTACCGTAATAATAACACTGCTTGGGGCCACCGGCATAGCCGCGCATTGCGCGCACATCGGTGGCGCCGCATTCCCTTTCCTGCTGATGGCCGGACGCAAACTCACTCGCCTGTACAATTCCCCGTCCACGCCTCACCGACACGTCCCGAAAGCGTTGCGAAACAAAAAAACATCAAAAGATCCTATAAACGTTCTGGAAGATCCGGAACAGATATTGGACAGATTGCTCGACAAGGTCAGAGTATCCGGATTCGACTCCTTGACCAGACAGGAAAGGGCTTTGCTTGATGAAATCTCACAAAAATTGAACTGATCATGTTTCTGCCGATAGTCAAACCCATAGTGCGCGCCATCTTACGGGCACTTTCAATCATACTTTTCATAGTGACCGTTATTTCCGCGTACGGCGGATACGCCGACACCCGGTTCATCGGATTTCTCGGCGTGATGGTGATGGCTCTGCCGTATCTGGCCATCCTTACATTCATCGTTACGGCCCTGTGGTTCCTGGCAGGAAGATGGATCACAGGCGGGCTCGGAGTCGCCGCGCTGATAGCCATATGGTCTCCCTTGATGGGGGCGTGTCCCCTGAAATCCGAACGCAATCCCTCGCCGGGAGCGCAACGCTTCACACTCCTTTCCTGGAATTTCCTGCACGGGTGGGATCTGAATTATGACAAAGAGTCGGAATTCGGTCATGATTTGTCGTCACAGCCCGACAACCAGGCTCTCCAATTCATTCTCGACACTGACGCCGACATTGTCTGTCTGCAGGAGTCCCCGAACTGGAACGAACCAGAACCTCCGCATCTCAACCGGTATCTTGCACGGTGGAACAAACAATATCCCTACACCGCGCATGAGAACAATAAGGACAACAGAATATTCAGCAAATATCCTGTGCATTTGATTCCTATGTCAAAAATAATCGACGATGTGCTCGGCGGGGTGCCCGATTATATATCGGACAGACAAATATTGAATTTCTTCAGCTTTTATCATGTCGACATTCCCCGCCATCCGTTGATAGTGGTGAACGTACATTTGTTGTCGCCATCTCTAACCGAACAGGAACGAAACGTAATGACCGGAATCAAATCCGTCGACTCCGCCAAAGCCAGCGCAATAGAATTCAAGACCTCCATCTATTCCAAGCTCAAGAATTCCATCAAATTCCATCGTGAACAAGTGCGGTTTATCTGCGACGTTATGAATAACTACAAAGCGCCGGCCATAATATGCGGGGATTTCAACGACGTCCCCGAATCCTACGCCTGGCGCCTGCTCGTAAAGGATGGATTCAAAGACGCATATGCACAGGTGGGTTTCGGTCCATTGATTACATATAACAAACATATGTTCTGGCTTCACATCGATCAGATCATGTACCGGGGTGCCTTGTACCCTTTGAGCGTAAAAAAAGGAAAAATAAAAACTTCCGACCACTATCCTTTGATAGCCACTTTTGAATTTGAACAGGGAACCACTGACAAATGACTTTCAAATTCAGGATTTTTTATTTAATTTTGCACCAAACAACACCAAGCATAATGAAACACATCACTTTGCTTGCATGTGCGGCCATACTCTCATGCAACGTTTTTACAACTATGGCACAAGAACATCAGAATCCGTTCCTGACGGAGTACACCACCAAGTACAAGATTCCGCCGTTTGACCAGATCACGACAGCGGACTTTATCCCCGCCATAAAGGCCGGAATTGAGGAACAGGACAAGAATCTTCACGCAATCATCGTGAACCGGGCAACCCCCGACTTCGACAACACGATACTGCCTCTTGAGAACCTTTCCCCGATTCTGGAGCGCGTACAGGGAGTCTTCTATCACTATATGGAAGCTATGAACACTCCCGAATTCGCCGCAATGTCGGAGGAGGCCATACCGATGCTGAACGAAGCTTCCAACAGAGTGAATCTCTCAGAGCCCCTGTTCCAGAAGATCAAACAGGTGTATGACAACCGCGACAAGATGAAACTAACACCGGTGCAGAAACGTGTGGTAGAGAAATATTACCGCGAGTTCGCCGAACAAGGCGCCGCGCTTGACGCCGAAAAGAAGAAAGAGCTGATCTGCGTCAACGACGAATTGTCGAAACTCTTCATTCAGTACAACCGCAACCTGCTTAACGCCACCAACCGGTTCGAGGTAGTGGTGTACGACAAGAACGATCTGGCCGGTCTGCCTGAGTCCTCTGTCGCAGTGGCCGCGGAGGAAGCCGAAAAGCGCGGACTCAAGGGCCTTTGGGTGTTTACTCTTCATGCTCCGAGCCGTCTGCCGGTGCTCCAATATGCCGACAACCGGGGTCTCCGCGAAGCCATCTATAAAGGTTACACCACTCTGGCAAGTTATGGTGATAATTCAAATATGCCGGTTATCAGCCAGATTGTAAAGCTTCGTAACGAAAAAGCCCGGATCATGGGCTTCAAGGACTTCGCGTCGATGATGACCAGCAGAGTCATGGCCAAGACTCCGGACGCAGCCACAGAACTGCTTATGAAAGTGTTCGAACCAGCCGTGGCACGCTCCGCCGAGGAAGTGAAGGACATGCAGGCTTATGTAGACAAAAACGGAGGAGGGTTCAAGATCGCGCCCTGGGATTATTACTACTATGCCGACAAAGTAAAGAAAGAGAAATACAATCTGGACGAATCCGAGATCCGTCAATATCTGAGCCTGGACAACGTTCTGAAAGGTCTGTTCGACACTACCGAGAAACTGTGGGGTGTAAAACTGATTCCAATGCCGGACGCTCCTAAATATATGGAGGATGTACAAGTGTTCGATGTGGTCGACGCCAAGACCGGGGAACATGTGGCTGTATGGATGTGCGACTATTTCCCTCGTGAAACAAAGCGCCAGGGCGCCTGGATGGAGCAGATCCAACCCGCGGGAATTTACACCGGCGGAGAAGTGCGTCGTCCCATAGTCTACAACGTCGGCAACTTCACGAAACCTACCGCCACTACACCTTCGCTGCTTACAATCGACGAAGTGGAGACTACTTTCCATGAATTCGGACACGCCCTGCAAGGCATGCTCACCAGAGCTCCTTACAAAAGCCTTGCCGGCACAAACGTGGACCGCGATTATGTGGAGATGTGCTCCCAGATGAACGAGCACTGGGCTTTCGAGCCGGAGGTCCTGAAAGGTTACGCCAAGCATTACAAGACCGGCGAAGCCATGCCTGACTCCTTGATTAAGAAACTAAACGACAGCCGCACATTCAACCAGGGCTTCGTAACCACCGAGCTCACCGGCGCCGCTTTGCTGGACATGAAATACGGACAGCAGGCCGAGGTGAAGGATCCCGCGGCATTCGAACTGAAAGTGGCTGAAGAGATAGGGATGCCTGAAGAAATAACTTTCCGCTACCGTAGTCCTTACTTCAAGCACATCTTCGGCGACGACGGCTACGCATCCGGATATTACACTTACCTTTGGGCACAGGTCCTGGAGGCGGACGCATGGGAACTCTTCAAGGAGAAAGGAATCTTTGACAAAAAGACCGCAACCAGCTTCAAGAAGAACATTCTGGAATCCGGTGACACCGAGGACGCCATGATTCTCTTCAAACGTTTCCGCGGTCACGAACCCGACGCCGCCGCTCTTCTGCGCCTCCGTGGATTCGCCCCCGCGAAATAAGAACCATCGCACAGCCGGGCCATGCCCGGAACAAACAAGATTGAAACAAACAAGGCTGAAACCTAACGCAACAACAAAAGCCATCCGGATCATTCCCCCGGATGGCTTTTTCATTCCTCCAGTCCATAAATGCGGCACCTATCCATAGATGCCCTGGCGGAGACTGTTGGTAAATGCGCGAAGCATTGGCTTCGTTTGTCGCATTATGGCTCAAAATGAACCGAGGGAAACCGAATCATCGGCTTCCCTCAGTTAAAGATCAACGATTCACACCGTCATCTTCACATTTCAGATTAAGGTCAAATAATAATCAATTACCCTGTTGTTTGCATTTATATTGTTACCCGTTTCTCATGGTATAGACTTAAGGCTCGCGGTATTAAGGTTAATTGTCATACAGTTTTGCTCTGTTTGACAATGCAAAATTAATACCAATATCATTTTTTTTGCAAAAATATTTATATGTTGTGCAACATGTTTTTAATTTAGTGCATTATCCTTCACTTCAATAATGCATATTTTTTGTTCCTCTTTCATATTGCTATCATATTCTACAAAGTTAACACTTTCAACAAAAATTCACACTATAAATGACAAGAAAATATCAAACTGATTGCATTTTGCCAGATTATGGACTTTTTTATTTTCTTTGAACACATGACAACATTCTAAAACCATTGAATATTTCAGCCGTTTGGACAAGATCTGAAGCATTGCAGACAAAAACAAACGACCGGTACGGATAGCCAATATATTGCACCCTGTTTATTATTCTGATCTTTTCGTGTCGAGCCGATGTTTTGACAATTGAAGAGATTATTATAAATTTGCAGTATGAAGACACGCCGCTACATGGTAATCATCAACCCGATTTCGGGGAGTGGGCCAGCCGTTGACATTGAGTCGATGGTGATGTCGTCGTTGCAATGTGACGGCCGTGAGGTCGAGATCAGATATTCAGAACGGCCCGGGCATTGCGCCGTACTGGCTGCCGAAGCCGTAAAGCGACATTTCTATGCTGTCATAGCCGCCGGAGGCGACGGCACAATCAATGAAGTGGCCTCCGCATTACGCGGCACTTCGGTAAACATGGGCATTCTTCCCAGAGGGTCGGGCAACGGTCTGGCACGTCATCTGGACATGTCGATCGACATCAACAACGCGCTGAGGGTTATCAAAGCCGACAATCCTCTCCCCTGCGATTACGGCACAGCCAACGAACGGCCGTTTTTCTGTACCTTCGGACTCGGGTTCGACGCCGCTGTCAGTCATGAATTCGCCACTATGAAACGTCGTGGATTGACATCCTACATCCGTTCCGCCATCAAGAAATACGTCTCGTACACACCCAAGGAATACTCCATTTCCACAAACGGGAAAACGGTCCATGTCAAGGCATTTCTAATTGCCGTATGCAACGCCTCACAGTACGGCAACAACGCATATATCTCCCCCGACGCCTCCATACGTGACGGTTTGCTGGACATCACCATAATACATGCCGGCAACCCCCTGACACGTGCCATTGTCGGCGTGGATCTGTTCACGGGTTATCTGAAACGTAATGTGCTTGTACAGACCATGCAGGTGAAACAAGCAGTTATCCGTCAGAATCCGGGACCCGGACACGTGGACGGGGATCCTGTGAACATGCCGGAGCAAATTCGAATCAAATGCCATCCGGGACAACTCCGTCTATTCGTAGATCCTAAGAAACACACTTTCCACCCGTTGCTCACCCCATTGCGCTCCATGCATTTCGACTTCAGGTTCCACATAAACTCTCTGATAAGCAGACTGCTGAGCAAGCGTCATAAGTCATGACCGTATAATTTAAACGCCGTGGCGGCAATCCATATCCGAAATTATTTGGCCATTAATCCGATTTTTATTAACTTTGCGCGATAAATGCTTTGAAAATTAAACACAATGGCAAATAATAACGAAAAACAGGAAGAGAAAACAGCGATTGAAAACCTCAACGACACACTTACCGAGGCAGGACAGAAATTATCCGACAACCGCAATGTAATATGGTGGACCATCGGCAGTCTGGCAGTCATAGCCGCCGCCATAGTCGCATATATATTCCTGTACCGCGCTCCTCATCAGAACCGTGCGTACGAGGCATTCAATCAAGTTGAGATTTCCGCCGCCGGCAACGACTCACTCGCAGCCGCACAGTATAAAAAAGTAGCCGCAGACAACGGTGGCACCACCGCCGGCAAACTCGCCGCTCTTTCGGCTGCGGAAGCCTTCTATAACCAGGGCAAGTACAAAGAAGCCGCAGAATGCCTTGAGAAGTTCAGCTCATCCGAACCGGTTCTGAACGCCAACGCCATCATCCTTACAGGCGATTGCTACGTAAACCTCAAGAACTACGACAAAGCCCTCTCCTGTTACGACAAGGCCATATCCAAAGCCGACAAGAACGAGCAGATTGTTCCGCGCGTGCTGATGAAGAAGGCCAACGTGTTCGACGCCCAGAAGAAATATCAGGACGCCTTGTCATGCTACGAGCAGATCAAGAAGGAGTATCCTCAGTTCCAGCTCGGCAACGGCATGAGCATGGACGCCTACATAGAGCGTGAGAAAGCCCGTATAGGCAAGTAATTCGAAGACCCCACCCCGACATGTCGACACGGGGTCTTGGAAATGGAAATAATAGAATTTGCAAATGGACTCCGTTGCGTGACGGAGCGCAGTGCTGGCCCGGTGTCCTACATCGGGCTTGCTGTCAATACGGGGAGCCGCGACGACGGATCGTCAAGCCACGGCCTCGCTCATTTTCTTGAGCACACCATCTTCAAAGGAACGCGTCACCGCAAGGCATGGCATATCTCCAACCGTATGGAATCGGTGGGAGGCGAGCTCAACGCCTACACCACCAAGGAGATGACTATGGTCTATACCGTGGCCCCGTCGGGATATACGGACCGCGCCCTGGAACTGTTGGCCGATTTAGTCAAGAACGCCACGTTTCCCGCCCCGGATACGGAAAGGGAGCGTGACATCGTAATAGAAGAAATCCACTCATACAGGGACAATCCGTCGGAGGCTGTCTTCGATGAATTCGACGAATTGATCTATGAGGGTTCCGACATGGCCCACAACATCCTTGGCAACGAGGATTCCGTAAAAAGTCTGGACGGCACCAAAGCCCGTGCGTTCCTCGAAAGGTTTTATGTCCCCGCCAACATGGTTCTTTACTGCGTGGACGCGGATCCGCATAGGGCTGTCAAATTCGCCGAGCGGCATTTCGGCGACATGTGTTTTCCGAAACCTGTCCACAACAGAATTACTCCCGCCATAGCCATGCCGTTTGACGAAAACCGTGACCACGGCAATGTCCAGGCCAACACTCTCTTGGGAGCACGTATTCCCGACCGCAACGATCCCATGCGGTATCCCTTGACGTTGTTCAACAACCTTCTTGGGGGGCCTGCCGTCAATTCGATACTCTGCCAGCAGATCCGCGAGCGCCGAGGACTGGTGTACTCCATTGAATCCAATGTAATCATGATGTCGGACTGCGGCATATTCACTGTATATTTCGGATCCGATCCACACACAGTGAACAGATGTACCCGACTGGTACGTGAATCCATCGACCGTCTGGCACAGACAAAATTGTCACCCCGTGCTTTCACCAAGGCCCGCGACCAGTTTTGCGGACAGCTGAAAGTGCTCGGCGACAATCGCGAGAATTGCGCGATGAGTCTCGGGAGGTCGTTGCTGATGTACAATGAAGTCCGCGGACTCCGACACAACATAGAACGAATACAAGCTGTCACAGCCGAACAATTGCGCTCCGCCGCCGAGCTTGTGGCATCGCAAACTCTTTCACGCCTGACATTGACATGAAAATAGCAGATATAGATCTTGGGGAACGCCCTGTGCTGCTGGCGCCGATGGAAGACGTCACCGATCCGTCATTCCGGCTGATATGCCGCGAACAAGGGGCGGCGATGGTTTACACGGAGTTTGTATCGGCCGAAGCTCTGGTACGCGACATAAAATCAACCACACGGAAGCTTACCATCAATGACCGCGAACGTCCGGTGGCCATACAGATTTACGGACGTGAACCGGACGCCATGGTAGAAGCCGCAAAAATTGTGGAAGAGGCCCAACCTGACATCATCGACCTCAACTTCGGATGTCCTGTAAAAAAGGTTGCCGCCAAAGGTGCCGGAGCGGGCATGCTGCGCGACATACCGAAAATGCTTGACATCACGCGCCGTGTGGTACGCGCCGTGTCTCTCCCCGTCACGGCCAAAACCCGTCTTGGATGGGATTGCGAGAATAAGATAATCTGTGACCTGGGACCTCAGTTGCAGGACTGTGGAATAAAAGCCCTTGCAGTTCATGGCCGCACACGCAGCCAGATGTACACAGGCAACGCCGACTGGACATTGATCGGGGAGCTGAAGTCCGATCCACGAATGGAGATTCCCATAATAGGCAACGGAGACATCTGCACGCCGCAACAGGCTGTGGACGCTTTCAATAACTACGGAGTGGACGCCATAATGATAGGGCGCGCCACCTTCGGAGCCCCCTGGATATTCCATGAAGTACGTCAGATGCTCGATACCGGAAAATTCACTCCCCTCACCATACCGGAAAAACTGGAATTGCTCAAACGGCAGATACGCGAAAGCATCGACCGAATAGACGAATACCGAGGCATCCTTCATATCCGGCGTCATCTGGCCGCGTCGCCACTTTTCAAAGGACTTCCTGATTTCCGACAGACACGAATACGTATGCTTCGTATCGAAAAAGAACAAGAGCTACTCGACCTCCTTGACGAAATAGAAGCAAAATGGCTGCTATCTGAAGAGAGCCCATCGCAGTCTAAGTCTACAGCCATCTGACCACGATGATCATAACGATTGTAATACCATTATACAACAAGGAATCACTGATACGGCGCACGCTCAAGTCTGTGGCCGCCGGGGATACCGAGGACTGCGAAATTGTAGTTGTGGACGACGGGTCGACTGACGGAAGCGCCGCGGCGGCGCTCGCGGCGGCCCAAGAATTCGGCTTAGAGAACTTACGCATTGTCACCCAGCAAAACGGAGGAGTGGCTATGGCCCGCAACCGGGGCATAGCAGAGGCAAAAGGGAAATACGTGGCCTTCATTGACGCCGACGACGAATGGAAACCCGATCATATCACGACGCTAAAACAGCTTGTAAACGACTACCCCTCCTGCGCGGTTTTCGCCACCGGCTATGATGACGTTACGGCCAACGGACTCGTTGTTCACAACGAGATAAAAAAATTATTGTTTGAAGGCGACAGCGGCGTTTTGGGCAATTACTTTGAAATTGCTTCCGAATCCGTCCCACCCCTCTGGACATCGGCCGTTATGGCTCGCCGCGAGGCGCTGACAGAAATTGGAGGTTTCCCGGAAGGGATAAAATCAGGTGAAGATCTGTTGACATGGGCGCGTCTGGCTTGCAGATACGACATAGCCTACAACACCAGGTCAACTGCCTTGTATAACCATGGCTCCAGCAATCCGCGTCCTCCGGAAAAAAACGACGAGATAGGACAGAGACTTGAGATCCTGTTCCGGGAGTCGCCGCACGCCAATGGATTGAAGAAATATAT
Organism: uncultured Bacteroidales bacterium; assembly: GCA_900554845.1. GTDB lineage: Bacteria > Bacteroidota > Bacteroidia > Bacteroidales > Muribaculaceae > Lepagella. Next base: position 10,715 of record USIY01000025.1, read on the forward strand.
GGCACGATGGTACAACATGCGCATGAGCCGTTGTTTGGCCCATCGAATGTATGGGCGCGCATGGAAAGCTCTGTGCAACTCGCTGCGTTACAATCCCACCCCCAGGATCCTCAAGCCTTTGGTACAATTCACAATCATTGGTTTGCGCCGCCGCTGATTCGCATTCAGCTTATTTACAGCCGTACTCAAGAGAACTTTTTGAAAAGATACCGTAGGCTTTCGCGGAATATTCGGGATCCTGAAATCCACATGATAAAGATGTACAGGGCAACGGCTATTATAATCTTAAGAGCCAGAGACAGAATCATTGAGTCGATGCCACGGGTGAGGAGCCATGTCACGCCCATCACCGATGCCGCGGCCAGAAAGTAAGGAATGATGTCGCGGAGCACATCGATAAGTCTGAGTCCCGTATGCTTATGCGCGTAATATTGCCATACGAAAAGCCATAGGATATTAACCGCAGTATAGACCACAAGCATAATATAGAGTCCGAAAGGGTATGATGCGACTATGCATGCGAGCTGGATCAGGCCGAGCGCTATGGTGCACCACATATAGATACGGGGCAGGCCCTGACTGTTGAAAAGATTGCCGTACAGAGTAGTGATTGGCATAAACGCACCCCAGAGGCAAAGAATCTGCATCACCGGCACGCATGGCAGCCATTTGTCAGTGATGGCCAGCACCACCACTTCTTTTGACACAAGAGCAAGACCCAACATGGCAGGAAATGACAGAAATGCAATGAAACGCAGCATCTTGCGGAACACACGCTGCAACCGGACCCTGTCGTCGGAAGCTTCGCGAAGCACGGGTTGTCCCACGCTGTTGGTCATTCCTGAAAGTGTGGAATAACCCATGGTGGTCCATTTGTTGCCCTGCGTATAGTAACCGGTCTGTTTCATGCCGTAAAACCGTCCGAGCAGCAACGCGAACACATTGTTGTTGATGTGGGTAAAAAGCGAAGTCATGAGCTGCCGCACCCCAAACCCGAACATCTCGCGGATGGGAGTGAAATTGATTCGCAGCCCGGGACGCCAAGGACACCGTATCCATATCAACAAAGAGTTGACGCCAGAATAAAGCACGGTCTGAACCGCGAGCCCCCAGTATCCCCATCCGTTATAAGCGCAGGCCACGCCCACGCAGCCCGACACTATGATGGCGATTATCATAATCGTGCTTCGCTCCTTGACCATAAGATTGCGGAAGAGGTAGGCCGTCGGAGCGCCGGATATGCATCCTAAGAAAAAACTGAGAAACAGGAAACGCGACAACGCAGTCATCTCTGGTTGTCTGTAAAATCTGGCAATGAGCGGAGCCAGAGCGAACAGCAGACAATAGAAGAAGGTGCCCGTGATCAGGTTGAACCAGAATACAGCATTGTAGTCGTCATGATCCACCTTCTTTTTATTGACAATGGCCAGGACGAAGCCGCTGTCGGCAAAGAGGCCCGCCGCAGCTGAAAAAAGCGTGAGGGCCCCTATCGTACCATAGTCCGACGGCGACAGCAGGCGCGACAAAAAAATTCCAAAGAAAAGATTCAGCAACTGCAAAGTACCGTTGCCTACACTGCCCCATAGGAGTCCTTTGGCCGTTTTCTGTTTCAACTGAGAGTCCAAGGCGATGTCATATTAGTTCGTGGCGAATATCTCTCGATGCATATTTAATTTTAATAACGACCGCACGGGCGCATTCAGCATAAAAGATAGGGATTTTATCGAAAATTTGGTATTTTGGAATAAAATTGTTATTTTTGCACCGAATATTCACCGACACCAATCAAGCCGACCTCTTTATAATTAAGAAATAAATCGAGAAATTGGTCTCCACACAAAATTAAACACAAATTCCTAAACCACGAAAACAAAAGGAACGCCCGGCAGAGATGTGCTGAGTGTCCGTAAACAAACATTATGGAAGAAGCTAAGAAACCCAAGCGCCCGCGTATTGGCGCCAGCAGCGCGAACATTGCCAATGATTATACCCAAAACAATGACAATGCCCACTATGAAAAAGTAAATTACCCGGCCTCGGAGTCGCATACAGGCGAAAGGACAGAAGGACATGACGGCGAACAGGCCGCGCGGCCCTATCAGCAGCGTCCTTACGGATATCAGCAGGGAGGCTACCAGCAGCGCACGAACAACTACCAGCGTCAGGGAGGGTATCAGCAGCGCGGCCAGCAAGGCAATTATCAGCAGCGTCAGCAGGGAGGCTACCAGCAGCGCAATCAGCAAAACGGCTACCAGCAGCGTCCCCAGCAGGGAGGTTACCAGAACCGTCAGCAGAGCGGCTATCAGCAGCGCAACCAGCAGGGCGGCTATCAGCAGCGCAACCAGCAGGGCGGCTACCAGCAGCGCCCCCAACAGGGAGGTTACCAGAACCGTCAGCAGGGCGGCTATCAGCAGCGCAACCAACAGGGCGGCTACCAGCAGCGTCAGCAGGGAGGGTATCAGCAGCGTCCCCAGCAGGGAGGCTTCCAGAACCGTCAGGGTGGCTTCCAGAATCGCCAGCAAGGTGGTTTCCAGCGTCGCAACAATCAGCAGCAGGGTTATCAGAAACGCCAGTTCACTCCGCGTCCCAAACAAGTGGATTATGTTCTGGAAGACATCGATCCGAATGCTGAAATTCGTCTGAACAAATACATGGCCAACGCCGGTCTCTGCAGCCGCCGGGAAGCCGATGAATACATACAGGCAGGGAAAGTAAAGGTCAACGGCAACGTAGTGACAGAACTTGGAACCAAGATCACTCGCAATGACGTGGTGGAATACGATGACAAGGTTGTTACTCCCGAACGCAAGTGCTACGTTCTTCTCAACAAACCGAAGGACTGCGTCACGACAAGCGACGACCCGAACGGCCGCACCACTGTCCTCGACATAGTGCGCAACGCATGCGCCGAACGCATCTATCCCGTGGGACGTCTGGACCGCAACACCACCGGTGTGCTGCTGCTCACCAACGACGGCGACCTTGCTTCGAAACTCACACACCCCAAATACGTCAAGAAGAAGATCTATCACGTATGGACCGACCGCGAAATCAGCGAGGACGACATGCAGCGTATCGCCGACGGCATAGAGCTTGACGACGGAGAAATCCATGCCGATGCAATCAGCTATGTAAGCGACGAGCGCAACCAGGCCGGCATAGAGATCCATTCCGGTCGCAACCGCATCGTACGCCGCATTTTCGAGCATCTCGGTTACCGCGTCACCAAATTGGACCGCGTATATTTCGCCGGTCTTACCAAGAAAAATCTGCCCCGCGGACGCTGGCGTTACCTCACACAGGAGGAAGTCAACATCTTGCGTCAGGGTGCATTTGAATAACGACAATGGAAAAAATTCGCAGAACAACCATAAAGGAACTCCTGGCGAACCCGGGAGAATATGAAAACAAGACAGTGGATGTGAAGGGATGGGTACGCACCCGTCGCGGCAACAAGAACGTGCAGTTCGTAGCCTTGAACGACGGAAGCACCATCAAGAATCTTCAGATAGTCTTCGATCTTGGTAAAACCGGCGAAGATGATCTGAAGGCAGTGACCACAGGCAGTTCCATACATGTCCAGGGCAAGTTGGTGGCGAGCTCCGGCAAAGGCCAGAGCGTGGAAGTCCAGGCCGATGAATTTGAGCTTTACGGCACTGCGTCGCCCGAGACTTACCCTTTGCAAAAAAAAGGCCATACGTTGGAATTCCTGCGCGAGAAAGCTCACCTGCGTCCCCGCACCAACACATTCGGAGCCGTGCTCCGTATACGCCACGCCCTGGCGTTCGCCATCCACAAATTCTTCAATGACAAAGGGTTCTACTATTTCCACACTCCGTTGATCACGGCTTCCGACTGCGAAGGTGCCGGAGCGCAGTTCCAGGTGACCACATTGCCTTTGGAAAACCTGCCGCTCACGAAGGAAGGAAAAGTGGATTATAACCAGGATTTCTTCGGCAAAATGGCATCGCTGACCGTGTCGGGACAGCTGGAGGGAGAACTTGGCGCCACCGCGCTCGGATGCATCTATACCTTCGGTCCCACATTCCGCGCCGAAAATTCCAACACTCCGCGTCACTTGTCGGAATTCTGGATGATCGAGCCTGAAATGGCCTTCTATGAGATAGAGGACAATATGGACCTGGCCGAGGAATTCATCAAATACTGCATCAACTACGCGCTGGAGCATTGTGCCGACGACATCGAGTTCCTGGCCGAACATTTCGACAAGGAACTTCCCGACCGTCTGCACTTCGTGGTAAAGAACGACTTCGTTCGTCTCCCTTATTCAGAAGGCGTCAAAATTCTGGAAGAGAGCGGCAAGAAGTTTGAATTCCCTGTCTACTGGGGAGTGGATCTGGCCTCCGAGCATGAACGCTATCTGGTGGAAGAGCACTTCAAGCGTCCCGTGATCCTGACGGATTATCCCAAGGAGATCAAAGCTTTCTACATGAAATTGAACGATGACGGCAAGACTGTCCGCGCCATGGACGTATTGTTCCCGAAAATCGGCGAAATCATAGGAGGTTCGCAACGTGAGGAGAACTTCGACAAACTGAACGCCAGAGTACAGGAACTTGGCCTCACCGGCATGGACTGGTATCTGGACACCCGTCGCTACGGTACGGTGCCTCACTCAGGTTTCGGACTTGGATTCGAGCGACTGGTTTTGTTCGTGACCGGCATGCAGAACATCCGCGACGTAATTCCCTTCCCGCGTTACCCGAATAACTGCGAGTATTAATGCGAGTATTAAGTTGAAACACGTCAACTCACTGATATTAATATTATTGTCAATCCTGCTCTTCGGTCCTCCCGCAAAGGCGTCCGAAGAGCGGGATTCCCTCGTTGTAAGCCTGCTTACGGCATGGCCTGGCGGCGAGGTATATGAACTGTGCGGCCACAGCGCGTTGCGAATCCGCGATGTTTCCGCGGCCCATAGCTCCGATTCGGTATGGAATTACGGATTGTTCAATTTCAATGAGCCGAATTTTGTGTACCGTTTCGTAAAGGGTGAGACGGACTATATGGTCGGCGGTTATCCTACGGCATGGTTTCTGCCCGAATACGCCGAGGGAGGCCGAAAGGTGCTGGAACAAGAGCTGAATCTGACACAAGAAGAGGCGCGTAGGCTCAGGTCGATGCTCAGGACAGAAGCCTTGCCCCAGAACCGCGTTTACCGTTACAATTACGTCAAAGACAACTGCGCCACCCGCATCACGACAAGACTCGACCAGGCGGTCGGCGGTAAAATCCATTTCCCCGACACCATCTCGTACGGCACATTCCGCAAGGAGATGCGTGCGTTCCACCGCGACTATCCCTGGTATCAGTTCGGTATAGATCTTGCGTTGGGTTCGGGACTTGATTATGAACTGCGTCCCGACGAGGAAATGTTCGTACCGATGGTTATGTCGGAACGTTATGCCGGGGCAGTACTGCCAGACGGACGCAGACTGGTAAGCGCCACACGGGAACTCCTTCCCGACAGCGGCCACGCATCTTTACCCCCTACTCCTTGGTGGAGTACACCTTTGTTTCTCTTCACCCTTTTATCGTTGATAATCACAGCATGCTGCCTCTGCATGATTATCCGTAAGAAAATATGGCCATGGCTGTATACCATATGGTTTTCGTCCCTGGGACTAGCGGGATGCGTCGTCACATTTCTGGTGTTCTGCTCCAGCCATGAAGCAACGGCTCCCAACATTCTCATATCTTGGCTCAACCCTCTGCAGTTCGTCCTCGCCATCTGTATATGGTGGCGCATTCTGCGTCCCCTCAATCTTGTAATGGCATGGTACAACATCATTGTCCCGGGAATTTTGTTAATTATATGGCCACTGCAGGCACAATCAGGAAATCCAGCTATTTTCGCCCCTATTGCCGCCACATTCATTATGGGGATAACTTACGCAATATGTGCGGATAAGCAAAGTTATAATTATAAGAAAACCAATAAAAATGCACAGGATAGCAACCACCGGGCTTCTCGGACTGGCGGCTCTGTCGGGTCTGGCAATGGCAGACGCACAGGGCGCAAAGCCGCGGCTCGTGGTGGGAATCGTAGTTGACCAACTTCGCACCGACTATGTGGAGCAGCTGCAGAACCTCTTTGGAGAAAAGGGGTTCAAGCAACTCATGCGCAACGGTCTGTACCTGCGCGACGTCGATTTCAAGGCTTCCGGACTGGACTCATCCAGCGGCACTGCCATAGCGGTGACCGGTTCCTGGCCTTCCTACAC
>USIY01000026.1 GCA_900554845.1 uncultured Bacteroidales bacterium
CTATGCGGGCCGCGATGAAATAATATACGCTTGTGATGGCTATCATCGAAGCCATGCCGCCAGTGGCAGAGACCATATTGGTCACCGACCGGATGCCGAGAGTATGTTCCGTGGCCCATCCGCACAAGGCGTGCATGCAGGCGCCGCAGCTCCAGATAAATATGCACCAGAGATAGCCCTTCTTGGTTCCCATCCAGTCGATGAATTTACCGGCAAAGAGATTCGCCACGGCATAGACTATCGAGAATACGCCGGTTATCCAGCCATAGTTAGTATCTGTCCAATGAAACTCCGGCGCTATGAAGTCCTTCCATGTCAGCGACAGCACCTGACGGTCCAAATAATTGATAGTTGTGGCCAGAAAGAGCAACGCGCATATAAACCAACGGAAATTGGTGGCTTTGGCCTGCCTTGCATCGGCCATATAGAGTCTTTCGGTATTATCCATTTTATTGTACTGCTTAACGTCTTCTGAAATTATTACGTTGTTTAGGGGTCAGTTTCCCATTAGGGTTTCAGGCGCACCGAGGAAAGAAGGTTTCATCCCCCCTGTGTTCACAAGGATTTTCTGGAACACTATACCGAGGTCCAGGGGACGTATTCGAAGAGTGTGTCTGCCGGCTTTGTCGATCTGATGACTTGTAATTTTGGCTATCATATGATTTTCCTGAATCTTTCCGATTTCACCGTCATAATCACCGTTGATGTCCACAATCTGTTCTTCGCCGTTGTCAAAGGATATGGCATATTTATGGCCCGTGACATTATAGTTCAGGGTCGGGGCCATTCGGACCGTTACTTCAAGCAGTCCGGGAGTCTCGATCTCCATATCGTACTCAATCTCCATTCCGTCCGTCTTCGCGGTGCATGGCATTGTAGTCACGCCTGACAGAGTGCGCCCCAGTTCGGGAACCACTGTCCAACGGGCTGCTCCATTTTCGGATGCTCGCGTGTAATGTTCGGCCTCCATCGACACACAGCCTTCTCTCTCACTAAAAATATATGGTGAGCGTGCGGTTTCTTTGACACGCGTCACTTCGGGACATACCGGTGCGTCGGGTTGCTGCCAGTTTGTATAGCCGATATGCACCTGGTCCATCATATGGTTCCATTTTCCGCGTGCTATGCGGTGATAATGATCTGTAAGTTCTGCGTCACGGCGGAAACAACGTTCCACCTCGTCGGCCCACCGGTTTGCCTCCGGATCGTTTTTCTCTGCCAGTATATGGTTCATGGACTGCGCGTAGTACATGTCATAGAGGTTTGAACAGGCCTGCACAGGATAGGCTATAAGCTGGTCGTACGCATCTTTATATTCCGAGGGCATTATATAACCGAGCCTGAGGGCGTCGTGTGCCAGCCGGCGGTAATCGTCGCGAACATTGCGCCATTCGTCATAGTTGTGGCTGTATGTATTTGCGTTAAGTATTTCAGGCGTGACACGGCGGTTGTACTTGGCGTAAGTGCGGAGGATTCTCGCCGTTTCATCGGCGTACTCCGGGCCGAAAATGGACTTGCAGAATTCCACGGAATGAGCTTTCAAGTTAGAGGCGTCGAAACGATTGGGATCCCATGCCATGTCAAGAAAGAACGTAATGGGATATTCCATTGGTTTGAGATCGCCGACGTTCACTATCCAGATCTTGTTCACTCCGTGCGCGTAAGTCAGGTTAAGCTGTTCCCAAACTCGAGGGATCGGGTTGATGTTTATCCATTTGGAATTGCGGGGCGCTCCCACGTAATCGAAGTGATAATACATGCCGTAGCCTCCTTTGCGCGGTTTTGCGTCAAGTGCCGGGAGACGGCGTACATTGCCCCAGTTGTCGTCACAGAGAAGAAGAGTCACGTCATCGGGGACTTTCATCCCTTTGTCATAGTAATCCTGCACTTCCTTGTAGAGCGCCCATACCTGGGGAGTCTCGGATGCTTTCTTGCCGGTGACGGATTTGATGATGTCGCGTTGGGCTCGGACAATATCCTCCATCAAGGCGATGTTGAAATCTCCGTCCATTGCCATGTCGCCGTCACCGCGCATGCCTACGGTGACGACTGTCTCGAAATCTTTGGACCGTTCCATGCCGGAACGCCAGAAGTCGCAGAGTGCCTGTCTGTTCTTTGTAAAGTCCCAGGCACCTTTTCCGCGGCGTTTCCAATCCTGTTGCGCCAGATTCATCGGTTCATGATGCGAAGTGCCCATAACTATGCCCATACGGTTGGCCAAAGCTCCGTTTTCGGGATCGTCGTCGTAAAAGGCGTTGCCCCACATGGCAGGCCACATGAAATTGCCTTTGAGACGCAGAATCAGCTCAAAGACCTTGGAATAGAATTTTGAATTGTATCCGCCGAATTTTTCATGGGTCCAGTTTGAGAGCGAGGGTGCCTCGTCATTGAGAAAGATTCCGCGGTATTCAACCTTCGGCTCCCCGTCGGTATATATTCCTTCCGATACAAAAACGTTATCATGGTGCGCTACCGGGGCGTCTATCCACCAATACCACGGCGAAACGCCCATCTGACGACTCAATTCATATATACCGTACACAGTGCCGCGTCGATCACTCCCTGCGATCACAAGAGCCCGGTCCACGCCTTGCATCGGATTTTCCAGTACTGTAAGAATATACTTCTCTCTTTTACCTTTCAACTCTTTTTCCGGGATCTTCCCGGACTTCAGCAATGGCAATATCAGGGGAGAGTTGATGTCGCCTACGATTATGCAGTTTTCCGAGGGAGCGTTCACAATTACGGCGCTGTCGCCGCATACCCGGTTAAAATCTCCCGACAATGTCTCGGTAGCTATGGCAATTGCCGCCTCTTCAGCAGGGTCTATGGCGATAGACACAGGTTTTCCATCTCGAATTAAGGCCATACCGTTTGATTCGGCGGTGAAATTTATAAAATTATCCGCTGCGTGCCCGCACAGTCCCGTAATCACGGCTGCAGCAAGCGTTATTGCGAGTTTTTTCATGATTTTACTGCTTTGCGTTCTCCGGATAGAATTCGTTATTGCAAAATTACTTAAAAATCCGGTATAAAAGAAACCGTTTGAACATATTCGCGATTGTCGGGAATTCTAATCTGTTGGAGTACCGTAAAATTCCTCACTTAAAATGTTTCCAAGAATTGAATTCCAACCGCTTTCATAAAGAAAAACGGTCACAACCGCATTATAAGGTTGTGACCGTTTTGTGATCCGGCTGCGACTCGAACGCAGGACCGTCTGCTTAGAAGGCAGATGCTCTATCCAGCTGAGCTACCGGACCCCTGTCTGTAACGAAAGGTTTATATTTATCGATTGTTTCTGCAACAATAGACTGTACATAAACCTTTCAGACTGCAAAGTTAATCATTTCGGAGCGGATTGCAAAAGGTTGATGATTTTTTTCGCGTTTTCAATCGCTATCAAGCTGTTTTTTCAAATAAATGATGTAAATTTGCGCAGTGATGCGTCACCACGGCATAATCGGTTGAATATATGGAAAACACCGGACACGCCTGGAAATAACTAAAATTAATATAAAAACCATCTCTTAAACTGATAAATCATGAAGAAACAGATTGGAAGCGAAAAAGCGCCTGCGGCCATAGGTCCGTACAGTCAGGCCATCGAAGCTAATGGATTCGTATATTGCTCGGGCCAGTTGCCGATAGACGTTGCCACCGGCACAATGCCGGAAGACATTAAGGAACAGACACGGGTGTCGCTGGCCAACGTCAAGGCGGTGCTCGAGGCCGCCGGCCTTGGACTTGACGATGTGGTGAAAACCACAGTCTATCTGGCCGACATGTCGTTGTTCGGCCCTATGAATGAAGTTTACGGCGAGACATTCAAATCCCCCTATCCCGCGCGTTCGGCGTATGCCGTGAAGGAACTGCCCAAACAGGCCTTGGTGGAAATTGAAGTGATCGCAGCCAAATAACACATTCACAGCAATATAGATGCGCCAAAGGGAGCCTGGCTCCTTTTGGACGGTTGAACTTAACAAACGGGTTTTAGGTTTATAACTTAAAGCTCGTTTGTTATGTCTGGTACAAATCAAAATAAAAAAGGAAAGTGCGCGAATCTTACTGCGGATACCGATCATTCTGAAGGAAATCTTGCGTCGAACAGCAAAAAATATTATTGGTTCCTGGTGGTTTATCTTGTCCTGCTGAGTGCCTTGGGATCGTTTGTCAACGACATGTATTCCCCTGCGCTTCCGGCGATGGCCCGCTTTTTCCACAGCACGGCTTCGGAGTCACAGCTGGGTCTGACCATGGGAATGGTAGGACTGGCCATAGGGCAGCTGCTGCTCGGGCCGATATCGGACCGGTACGGACGTAAACCTGTACTGTTGGCGTCGCTGCTGGTGTTCATTGTAGGGGCTGTGGTGTCATTGTTCTCCCCCAATATGCCGTTCTTCTTAGGTTGTCGTTTTGTTCAGGGGCTTGGAGCTTCCGGCGGTTATTTTCTGGCCCGTACTATCCCCGCTGACATTTACCAAGGCAGACAGCTCGCGCAGTTTATGGCATTGGTGGGCGCCGTGAACGGTCTGGCTCCCGCGTCCGCTCCCGTATTGGGCGGCATCATCTCGGATGATTTTACATGGAAAGGGGTTCTCGTGGCATTGGCGATCTTCGCCGTTGTTGTCCTTGCCGTTTCTCCGGGACTCAAAGAATCTCTGTCCCCGCAGAATCGAACCAAAGTGGCGTGGTACAGAACGTTGCCCGGTTATATCAACCTGTTGAAAAACCGGGCTTTCATGACTCATATAAGCCTGAAGGCTTTTACATTGGGTATATTGTTCACCTATATCTCCTCGGCCCCGTTCATTCTTGAGGACCATTACGGATTCTCGCAGACCAAATACGGTATAGTCATAGGTTTGAACGCCATATCGGTGGCGGTGGGCTCCATGCTTGCGTTGAAATTTCATCCGTTCAAGAAGGCGGTTCCAGTCGCCGCGCTCATACTGCTTCCTACTATGGTATTCAGCGCCTACGCTTTATGGCATATCCACAGTTTTCTGATATTCGAGATCTGCGCGGTGTTGATGTTGTTCGCCCAGGGAATGATTTTCAGCGTGTCTAACACCTTGGCCATGAACGAAGGCCGAAAACAGGCCGGGGAGGCCTCGGCGCTGCTGGGTGTGGCGGGATATGTGGTAGGCGCGGTTGTGGCTCCGCTGGCAGGACTTCACAATGTTCTCCATAGCACGGCGATAGTCTTCCTGTGTCTGCTTGTGGGAGTACTTCTGTTCTCGTACATGACCTACCGACTCGCTCCAGATCTAGATTCAAATGCCTCAGGGTCTAATTGAATCGGATTCTGCGGAATATGAAAATGGACATAGCGCAGGCGGTGAGCAGAGCGATGTTGAAGCTCCAGTAGGCTCCGATGTTTCCTCCGTCAAACCCGACGGCGAAGAGGAACAGGAAAGGGATACCGACAAAGATGTAACTTGTCAGGGAAATCCAGAACAAAGGCTTCACCTGTCCGGTACCCCTGATGGCGTTGCAAAATGTCAACTGCAGCGCGTCGAAATACTGATACACCACCAGCGGCAATATAAGCGCCATTGCGCTTGCCACCACGGCGTCACCTTGAACATTGCCCTCTCCTGTGTTGATGAACAGATTGATCAGATGTTCGCCGAATATCCAGAATGCCAAAGACGCGAGTGTGGCCAGAATCAGATTGATGTGCATTCCGGCGCGGGCCACGGCACCCGCCCCGGCCTCGTTGCGGAGGCCTGCGTAATAAGCCACCCGGATGGCTACTGCCGTAGTGAAACTCATATAGATCATGAATCCCAGCTGGCTGATGGTATTCACAACTTGATAAGCCGCCAGCTGAACCGCTCCGAACCATCCGATCACCACACCGCTGAGCGACCACAGCCCGCATTCGAAGCCACCTTGAAGCATCAAAGGCCACGATGTGCGCCACACCTCAATGCGTTCCTTTGACAATTTGAACGCATGCCTCACTCCCTCGCGGTAGGATCCGTAGCGCTTCTGGAACCAGAAACAGGCAACGATTGCCAACGCTCCGACTATACGGGCTGTCACTGTGGCGATGCCGGCCCCCAAAAGACCCAGCTCAGGAAATATGCCCGCTCCATATATAAGAAGCCAGTTGCCCAGAATATTGAACAGAATGCAGAACAACGTTATCCACATCGGCAGCGAGGGATTCTCTATACCGTTGCACATCTGCATTATGACATTATAGACGGTCATAGGGAGCGGCGCGAGCAACAACACCAGATAGTAAGAACGGATTTCGGGCATCAAGTCCGCGGGTTGTCCGAAATGGTCCAGCAAGAAATACATTGCGGCTTCCAAAGCGGTGAAAGCCAACGCCACAAGCAGATTGACCTGCATCGCCGCGCTCGTGACGCGACCCACCTGACACGGATTCTTTTGTGAATGCAACGCGCCGGCCATTGGCGTCAGGCCTCCGGAAAGTCCCATAAGCATGAAATTGGGCACCAGGAAAAGACTGTTTACGAATGCGGCCGCGGCAAGGGCGTTCACACTGTAATGGCCCACCATGATCGTATCGCTGAACGCCAGGGCTATGACGCTGAGCTGAGTCACAAGTATCGGACCGCCAAGCTCCAGAAGCTTGCGATACTCATCTTTATATTTAGTCCAAAGTTCCTTCATGGGGATATTGTCAGTTACATATTAGAAACGGCGCTTCATAGGATATATTGGATGCTGTGCTTTACTATGATTGATGTGTCAATTAGAACAATTGTTGGTCAAATTGGAACTTTTGACATACGGGCATTTACAATTGGTATGAAATTTGCGTTAAAACTAAACGGACTGTGAAACTGTTTTTTGATTTTTTGTAAAAAATAAAAGATCATAAGCCAATGATGCTTAACTGATGTTAGCATTATAAAACTATATCTAAGACCGAACTTATATGACCCATATCATCCGCACCACTGCAGCGACCGCCCTGATAGCGCTGACGACGGCAGGCATAGCCGGCGCCGACGTAGTGTCGTTGGATTCATGCCGCAGTCTGGCGTTGCGCAACAACAAAACCATAGCGATCGCCGACGAGACAGTCACGGGAACGAAACTGGACCGCAAGGCCGCCAAGGCGGCATATTTGCCGGGCATAGATTTCAGCGCCGCGTACATGTATAACCAAAGGACTATCAATTTGCTGTCGGAAGACGCCAAATTGCCGACCATGTCGTTCAACCCGGGGACGGGAAAATTCGACTGGAATATCCTGACGGATCCCACGGGCAAGCCGATACTGAATCCCGACGGAGGGGGCTATATACCCACAGAGGTGGCGGTGATACCCAAGGACGCGATGAGTTTCGACACCCACAATATATTCGCCGGCGCCGTAACATTGACTCAGCCGGTGTTCATGGGCGGTACCATCAAAGCTCTGAACGACATAGCCAAGTATGCCGAATCCGCCGCTGTCGCCGGCCGCAACGCGTTGGTGCAGGAGATCACGTACAACACCGACGAGGCTTATTGGCTTGTGGTGTCGCTTAAGGCAAAGAAACGTCTCGCCGAGAGTTTTGTGGAACTGGTGGATACCCTTAAAAGCAATGTCGATGCTTTGAACGAGGTCGGGATGGCCACGAAGAGCGATGTGTTGACCGTGGATGTCAAACTTAACGAGGCCCGCATCATGCTCACCAAGGTAGACAACGGATTGGCGTTGGCGCGCATGAACCTCGCGCAGGTCTGCGGACTTCCCGCGGACACTCAGATGACGCTTGCCGACGAGGATATGGACGACATAGGCACCAATGCCCCGGCCTATACTTATGAGATGGAAGACGTTTACGCCCACCGTCAGGATCTGGAGGCGCTGAGGCAGGGTGTGAATGTGCTGAAAGGCCGCGAAAAACTGGTAATGGGATCTATGCTCCCGAAAATAGGTGTGTTCGGCGCCTACAGTTTCATGACGCCGAATCTTAACGACGGCTTCTCTAAGAAAGTGGGAGGTGGTTTCTCGGTCGGTGCCGCGTTGACCATCCCTATCTGGCATTGGGGAGGAAACTACCACCATTACAAGGCTGCTCAGAGCGCCACTCGCGCACAGCAGCTGTTGCTGGAGGATATGGAGCAGAAAGTGGAGCTGCAGGTGTCGCAGGCCAAGTTCAAGTTCCAGGAAGCATTCAAGACCTACGACATGACAAAGAGCAATCTGCGCAGCGCGGAAATGAATCTCGACAATGCCAGAATAGCTTTCAAGGAAGGGGTCATGACCACGAACGATGTAATTCTGGCGCAGACAGGATGGCTTCAGGCAAATTCCGAGAACATCGACGCGATGATAGGTATACGTCTCTGTGAAGTCTATCTGTCCAAAGTGCTGGGCACTCTTTAATAAAATCACGAAATTTAAGATAACAGATATATGGCAACTGACGACAACAAGAAGGAGATGGCCGCGCAGGATTCGGGTCAGGACCCTAAATATGTGCAGCACGTGGTACGCGTGGTGCCTTTGGGAGAGGATGATCCCACGGCGGTGTCGCGCAAAGACAAATTTCTGATTTCCACCATTCTGGTGATTCTGGCAATATTGGCGGCGCTCGCTATACTCGGTTTTCTGATCATCAAGCCGCAGCCCGATGTGGTACAGGGACAGGCCGAGGCAAAGGAAATCCGTGTTTCGGGCAAGATGCCTGGCCGTGTGGCCGAAATATATGTAGAGGAGGGCCAGCACGTCAGGAAGGGCGACACGTTGGTGCATATCGTCTCCAGTATAGTCGACGCGCAGTACGAGGAGGCGCAGGCTATGGAAAATGTGGCGCAGGCGGGTCAGCGAAAGATAGACGCCGGCACGCGCAAACAGGTGATACAGGCCGCGGAGGACATCTGGAAACAGGCGCAGGCCGCCGCGAATATCGCCGAGACCACCTACAGGCGACTTGAAACCTTGTATGCCAAGGGTGTGATCTCACAGCAGCGGCGCGACGAAGCCAAGGCTGCCTACGAGGCCGCCAAGGCCGGGGCCGACGCTGCGCGCAGCAGTTATGATCTGGCCAGATCCGGAGCTCAGTCCGAAGACAAGGAGACTGCCAACGCGATGGTGGAAGTGGCTAAGATGGGTAAGAAAAAGGTGAATGCCATTCTCGAGGACCAGTATCTTACCGCTCCTTTCGACGGCGAGATCATTTCTATCTATCCAGCCGTTTCGGAGCTGATCGCCACCGGGGCGCCCATAGCGACACTGCAGCTTGACGACCGTTGGGCGGTGTTCAATGTGCGTGAGACCATGTTGAAGGACATTAAGGTTGGCACCGTGCTCAAAGTGTACATCCCCGCTCTCGACATGGACACCGACATGACGGTGTACTATGTAAAGGATCTGGGCACATACGCCAATTGGCAGGCTACAAAGGCCACCGGCGATTACGACGCCCGTACCTTCCAGATTAAGGCGCGTCCCGAAAAAAAGATTGAGAATTTCCGCCCTGGAATGTCGGTGGTTTACAAAGGCATAGCCGGTAAGTCCAAAGACAACAAGGATAAATAACGTCGCTTGACAAGTAGTAGATTGATAAATGAAAGAGAGTAACGAAGTCGAATACCGGGCGATTCCCGATACGGTATGGGGAATAATGACCCGGTCGATCATACAGATCGTAAGGCGTCCCTTGATGTGGGTGGCCATCTTCGGTCTGCCTCTCTTTATGTTCCTGTTTGTCGGGTCAATACTCGACAAGGGTCTTCCCACACGGATACCGGCGGCCATAGTGGATAAGGACGGCACGAGTTTGTCGCGGGGCATCACTCAGACTTTGAGCGGAATGCAGATGGTGAATCTGGTTGAGTCTCAGAACTCCTACTCCGCCGCGCGGCAGTCTCTGCAGGAAGGTAAAATCTACGGATTCTTCATGATTCCGGAGAATTTTCAGTCCGATCTGCTGGCTGGACGCAAACCGGTGATCACGTTCTACACTAATATGACCTACTATGTTCCCGGCACGCTTCTGTTCAAGACATTCAAGGCCACGGCCATCTATGCGAAGGCCGGAATAGCCATGGAGGTGGTGCAGGACATCGGCGCGAATCCGTCCGAGCTCGCCCCGTTGATGCAGCCGGTCAATATCCAGAGCAGGGGAATCGGCAATCCTTCGCTGAACTACGGCATTTATCTGGGAAATTCATTCATGCCGGCCATCCTGCAGCTGATGATTCTTCTCAGCACGGCTTTTGCTTTGGGCCAGGAAGTGAAATACCGTACGTCAACACGTCTCATGCGTATGGCGGACGGTTCCATTGTAAAGGCTTTATTCGGCAAACTGTTTCCTCAGACGGTCATCTGGTGGGTAATTGCCTTCTTTATGTTGGCATGGCTGTACCGTTTCAATCATTATCCTATGAATGGACAATGGTGGGTGATGGTATTGAGCGAAATGCTTTATGTAGTGGCATCGCAGAGTTTCGCGGTGGCCGTTTTCGGACTGTTGCCCAACCTGAGGCTTTCCCTGTCGGTATGTGCCCTTACCGGTATTCTGACATTCTCGATAGCGGCCTATTCATTCCCCGTGCAGAGTATGTACGGAGGAATGGCGATATTCAGTTATCTGATGCCGGCCCGCTATAATTTCTTGATTTACGCCAATACCGCGCTCAACGGACTGCCGTTCCATTATTCGCTCGTATGGTTCGCATGCTATCTTGCATATCCCATACTTGCATTGTTGGTGTCGCCGCGAATCAAGAGCAGTTTCCTTAAACCTGTTTATGCACCTTAGTCCCATGCAGAATAATAATAAAACTAAGATCCGTCATTGGGACGGTTTCAGAGCGTGGGTAAGACGGTTGTTCCATGTCTATACGCAGGAGTTCGTCCTGACGGTCCACGACAAAGGACTGCTGTTGTTCTTTATGTTCCTGCCGTTTGTTTACCCGGTGCTTTATTCTCTGATATACAATCCGGAGGTGGTGCGGGAGGTTCCGTTGATAGTCGTGGACCATGACCGGACTCCCTTGAGCCGTAAGACAGTGCGTATGCTGGATGCCTGCGAGCAGGCATGGGTGCGCGGATATGCCCCCAATCTGACGGAGGCCCGTGAGGCTATGGACCGGGGAGAATGTTACGCCATACTGGAAATTCCGGAAGGCTTTGAGCGTAAAATAGGACGGCAGGAAACCGGCAATGCCGTGATGTACTGTGAGATGAGCCTGCTGTTGCGTTACAAAGCGCTGCTTGTGGCCACCACGAACGTTATGGAGGAGATGGGTTCCGAACTGATGACGGAGACAGTGAACCGTGTGGGGCCGTTGGCAGCCACCATCACCGACGGCAACCTCATGCCCATAAATAACGCCAGTCTGGGGAATATAAAGAGCGGATTTGATTCTTTTATTCTGCCGATCGTGATCATGCTGATCCTGCAGCAGTGTATCGTTTTGGTAGTAGGCATGGCCGGAGGCGCAAAACATGAGAATCCGAGGCTTGTGCATTATAATCCCGACAATATCACAAAGTCCACATTGGGCACCATGATCGGTCAGTCGTTGTGCTACATCACCATTCTGTTTCTACCGACAATATTCATGGTTCATTTCGTGCCGATGATATTCAGATTCCCGATGGCGGGAAATCTGCTTCAGATTCTTGCTTTTCTGCTTCCCATGGCTCTGGCTTCCATCGGAATGGGATTCGTTTTCCAGGCGGTCGTTACGGAGCGTGAGTCGGTGTTTGTCAGCTGGGTTGTCACTTCGTTGTTCTTCCTGTTGATATCGGGAGCCATATGGCCGCGTTATGATATGCCGGCGTTCTGGCGCTGGCTCGGATCGATCTTCCCCGGCACATGGGGGGTGGAAGGATACATCAAGATGAACGGCAACGGCGCCCGTCTCTGGCAGGTAAGCGGCGAATATCTCTCGCTGTGGCTTGTGGCGGTCGGATGGTGGATAGCCGGATGGTGTTGCCAGAAGTGGATTGTCCATCCCGAAATCATGAGGATGCAGAACATCCGTGACAGTGTGGCACGTAGTTTTGCAACGGCCCATAACGAAGCGCTTTACGATGAACAAAATGAAGTTCAAGGATAAGTTGAATTATTGGTTCCTGTGCGCAGTGACGTATCCGCTGTCGGTATTGCCGCTGCGCATACTGTATGTTTTTGCGGATATCATAGCGTTTCTGGCGTACGACATCGTCAGATACCGGGTGCGTGTTGTAAGAGGCAACATCGAGGAATCGTTTCCGGAAATGTCGCGTCAGGAGCAACGCGACATAGAACGCGGATTCTACCGTTGGCTTGCCGATTACTTCATGGAGACGCTGAAGCTGCTGACAATGACAAAGAAGCGAATGCAGAAGTGTCTGGAAGTAGTGAATCCTGAAGTGGTGAGCGATGCGTTGAATTCCGGACGCAACGTGACTCTTTTCTTAGGGCATTATTGCAACTGGGAGTGGGTTTCTTCCCTTCCGCTATGTTTTCCTGCCGGCGCGGTATGTGCGCAGGTGTACCATCCTCTGCACAATCGTGGCATGGACAGGCTGTTCATGAAGCTTCGCACCCGTTTTGGAGCCAACAATGAATCCATGAAGGACATCCTCCGTTTCCTGATAGGATGCAAACGTGCGGGGAAACCCACGGTTACCGGTTTTATCGCCGACCAGCGGCCAAAGTGGGAGGCGCATCTTTTCGTGGATTTCCTCAATCATGACACCCCGGTGTTCACCGGTCCGGAGCGAATATCAAAATTCCTGGACGCCGAGGTGTATTTTTGCCACATGTCGCGGCCAAGACGCGGTGTCTACAGACTGGAGTTCATTCCTGTGACGCTGAATCCCAAGAAAGATATCGATTTTGACATCACCCGCAGATGTTTTGAAATGCTTCAGAACAATATCGAGGAAAATCCCCGGTATTACCTTTGGAGCCACAAGCGGTGGAAATTCACCCGCGACATGTACCGCGAGCACTGGGGCGACCGCTTTGACGAGATGTTCTCGCACTTGTAGCGATTAAAGGGTTTTCGGGAAGATTATTTGAGTTGTATCTGCAAAAGTATTAACTTTGCGGTGGGAAACGTCCATTACTTTCCCGAAAACAATCAATGAAAGAACTATTCGGATTCCTGAAGCGATACGCAAGCCCGTATACCGGCAATATTATACTCAGCGTCGTCTTTAATCTGCTGACGGCATTTTTCACACTCTTCTCCTTCGCGTTCATCATACCCATTCTGCAGATGCTCTTCGGCATAAGCACCGCCGAATATAATTTTATGGAATGGGGATCGGCATCGTTCAAGGATGTGGTGATAAACAATTTCTATTACTACGTCTCCACGATGATCACGGACTACGGAGCGTCGGCCACGCTGGCGCTTCTGGGATTGATTCTGGTAGTGATGACTCTGCTGAAAGTGCTGACGGCCTATTTCTCGGAATATTTCACGATCCCGATGCAGAACGGCGTTGTGCGTGACATACGCCGCGAAATGTACGACAAAATCCTGACGCTTCCTGTAGGCTTTTTCACCAACGAACGCAAAGGCGACATCATGGCCCGGCTTTCCGGCGACGTACAGGAGGTGCAGAATTCTGTGATGGCCTCGCTGTTCTCGTTGGTGAAGTTCCCCATAATGATAATAGCGTGTCTCGGAATGATGATATTCATCAGCTGGAAGCTCACCATTTTTGTCTTCATCATGCTGCCGATAGTGGGAGGAGTGATGGGTGCCGTGGGCAAGAAGCTGAAAGCCAAGTCTCTGTCCGCTCAGCAGAAGTGGGGCGACATTCTGAGCAACGCCGAGGAAACAATCGGCGGACTGCGCGTGATCAAGGCATTCAACGCCGAGAAATACATGGAGCGCCATTTCGACGAGCAGACGGAGGATTTTTATAAAATCAACAATGCCGTGAACCGCCGTACCGCGCTGGCGCATCCCATGAGCGAGTTTCTCGGCACAATGGCCGTGGCAATCATCCTGTGGTTCGGAGGATCGCTGATATTGTCCGGAAACTCCGACATCGACGCGGCCTCGTTCATCTATTACATGGTGATGTTCTATTCAATCATAAATCCCGCCAAGGAACTCAGCAAGGTGTCCTACACCATCCGCAAGGGTATGGGAGCCAAGGAAAGGATAGACATGATTCTGGACGCTCAGAATCCCATTCAGGATCCGGAGCATCCTCAGCCGAGCCAGGACCGCACCAAACCGGCGAGCGTCAATTTCCGCGAACTTTCTTTCAGATACAATACCGATGATCCTGACTCACGCGAGATACTGAAGGACATAAATCTGGAGGTGAAGCCGGGACAGACCGTGGCTATCGTGGGAGAATCCGGGTCCGGCAAGTCCACTCTTGTGGATCTGATTCCCCGCCTTTGGGACGTGGAGAGCGGTGCGGTGGAAGTCAACGGCATTAACGTCAAGGACCTTCGTGTGCACGACCTCCGCGACCTGATGGGCAATGTGAATCAGGAGGCGATACTATTCAACGACACAATCTACAACAACATAGCTTTCGGCTGCGAGAACGCCACTCCGGCACAGGTGGAGGAAGCCGCCCGGATCGCCAACGCCCATGATTTCATAATGGAGACCGAGAAGGGTTACGCCACCATGATCGGCGACCGTGGATGCCGACTTTCCGGCGGACAGCGACAACGGCTTTCCATAGCACGCGCTATCCTTCGCGACCCCGCCATTCTGATTCTGGACGAGGCTACTTCGGCGCTCGACACCGAATCGGAACGTCTTGTGCAGGACGCTTTGGAGAAGCTGATGAAAGGACGTACCACGATAGTCATAGCCCATCGCCTCTCCACAATAGTCAACGCCGACAAGATTTGTGTGTTGCACAGAGGAGAAATAGTGGAGAGCGGCACCCATGCCGAACTCATCGCGAAAGGGGGCCATTACAAGCGTCTTGTGGACATGCAGCATCTTTGAAAGGAAAATATAGTGTCGAATCAAACGTTTTATATTAAACAACTTCCAAACGATTTGAATTCGGACATATAATTTGAGCGGAGCGGGGAAAATAAATAATGCATTGTGCCGGGGCCTTATGGGTCTGGCTGTTTTCGTCATGATCGCCGTGTTGACTGGCTGCAGCCCCAAAAAGAACACACCAGCGTCGCGCAACTGGCAGGCGTTCACCACCCGCTACAACGTCTACTATAACGGCAAGACCCATTACGACGAGCAACTGAAGGCTATGCTCGACGGCTATCAGGACGATTACTCTCAGCTTGTGAAGGTGCATCCGGCCGAGGCCCGCAACGACAAGAAGGCGCCCCAGCCTTCAGGGGATTTCAAGCGCACTATCGAGAAGATGCAGAAGTCCATACAGCTTCACTCCATCAAGAAGAAACCCCGGAAGAAAACCGGATCGGCTAAGGAGAAGGCTTTCCGGGCGCGCGAGGAGTTCAATCCCTTTCTACACAATTCATGGCTCACCATGGGAAAAGGGCAGTACATGAACGGAGATTTTCTGGGCGCCGCGTCAACTTTTTTCTATATCTCCAAACATTTCACATGGTTGCCGAAGACCGTGACCGAGGCGCGTCTCTGGATGGCGCTGAGTTATCTTGCCATGGACTGGGATTACGAAGCCGAGAACGCATTGCATCCCGTGAAGGAGAAGGATCTTGTCAACAACGAACTGCGCAACCTGTACAATCTGGCCTACGCCGATTATTACCTTCACACCAAGAATTGGGAGAAGGCGGTGAAGCCTCTGGAATACGCGGCCAGACACGCGAAGGGATCGCAGAAAAACCGTCTGTGGTTCCTGTTGGGACAGACTTACACGCAGCTCGGCAAAAAGAAAGACGCTTACAATGCCTTCAAGAAAGCGGGGTCGGGAGCCGCGACCGATTACCGTACCAAATTCAACGCCCGCATCAAGCAGAGCGAGGTGTTCCAGGGCACCAACATCAAGAAAGAGGTGCGCGCTCTGCGCAACATGACACACTATGCCCGCAACACAGAATTTCTGGACCAGATTTATTACGCCATCGGAAATCTCTATATAAGCCGCAAAGATACCGCGGAAGCGATGAAGAACTACCGTTTGGCTGTAGAGAAATCCACGCGCAACGGCATCGACAAGGCGCTGGCCCAGCTGGCGCTCGGCAACCTCTATTTCTTACAGGGCGATTATGTGAAGGCTCAGCCCTGTTATTCGGAAGCGGTGCCCCAGTTGCCGGAGACGTATCCGGACTACAAGATGCTGAAGAAACGCAGTGACGTCCTTGACGAGCTGGCTACATATGCCGGCAATGTCCATCTGCAGGATTCCTTGCTGACACTTTCAAAAATGACTCCCGGGGAACAGCGGAAAGCCTGCCAGAAACTTGTGGATGAGCTCATAGAGAGAGAAAAGAAGGAGGCCGAGGAGGAGGCGCGCGAGGAATATCTCGCCAACCAGCAGGGAGCCGACGACAACATCAAGCGCAACGACGCCCCGGCCAACACTATGATCAACAACGGCGACAAGTCATGGTACTTCTACAACAGCATGACCAAAAATCAGGGAAAGACCGAGTTCCAGCGCCGTTGGGGCGCACGTAAGAACGAGGACGACTGGCGCCGTCGCAATAAATCGGTGTTCAGCCTTGATGAGGAGTCGGGCGACGATGAATCCGACAACGAAGGGGACGGTCTTCCCAACGACACTACTTCGATGTCGCCGGAAGAGAAGGAAGCGGCAAAAAAACAGCTGGACGCTGCCGCCGACCCGCATAATGTGGAGTATTATCTCGCGCAGATTCCCAAGACTCCTGAGGAAATTCAGACTTGTCATGATGTGATTCAGGAAGGATTGTACAATATGGGTATCATCCT
>USIY01000027.1 GCA_900554845.1 uncultured Bacteroidales bacterium
CAATGGGTGAAGTCCTATGGATTTCGGTTTATGGGACTTCACCTTTTAATACGAACAACAATGAAGTGGTCTAAATACAATATACTCAGTAAATCTGACAAATACGGACATCTGCTCTTCAATACCATGTCGATGGTGTTTCTTCAAATCAACGAAGAAGATTTACAGGCATGGCTTGAACTTAAATCAAACCCTGACAAGGTTGCCGAGATTTCCAATGGAGACTTCCTGCTGAAATCGCGCATAATTGTCAAGGATGATGATGAAGACCTGAATGTTTACCTCACCGATGTACTGAAGAATCGCTATAATTCAAGCGACCTTGCACTGACGATATTACCTACAAGAGGGTGCAACTTCGGATGTATTTACTGCTATGAGCAGGAACGCCCAATGATCAATATGTCAGAAGATACCGAACAGGCAATCATTCGATTTGTCAAGAGCAATCCCAATCTTAAAAGGCTCAGCGTAGTCTGGTATGGTGGTGAGCCTCTCATCAATTTCCCATCAATACAGCGATTGAGTGAGGCTTTCATCGGCATGGGTATTGAGTATAGTGCTAAAATGGTGTGTAACGGATATCTATTGACCGAAGATATTGCAAATGAGATTGAACGGCTTAAAATCCGGAATATCCAGATTACTCTCGATGGTATTGCCGATATTCACGACAAGCGTCGCCCGCTTCTTGGAGGTCAACCCACCTATGAAAAGATAATGAGTAATCTCAAATATCTTTTGTCCGTGAACCATAGTGTGACTATTGACGTCAGAAGTAATATTGACCGCCGAAATATGGATGAATATCACACCTTTTATGAGGAATTTCGTAAAGAGATACCTGATAATCGTGTTACTCTGTACCCCGGATTTGTCAGCGATTTGCTTTCAGACGAATGTGTTTCTGCGGAAGACAACATCAGTGAAGGTGGCTATAAGGCGCAGTTTGCCCTTGACATCTTCAACCGTTATGGTATAGAGATAAAAGCTTTCCTCCCAAAATTCCGTCGTCATAGTTGCGTAGCCAGCAAATATTTTGCATTTGTAATCGGGCCGGAGGGCGAGATTTACAAATGCTGGCGTATGGTAGGCAATAATGAACAGACGCTGGGAAATGTCCGATCCGGGCTTGACTTAGCGAAATTCTCTCGCTATCTCGTAGGTGCAGACTACACACGTGACCCCAAGTGTTTGAATTGTGAGTTCATCACATTATGTGGTGGAGGGTGTCCGTTGGTTCGTCTTCGTAATAAAGAAGAAGGGTTAACCCTCAATCATTGTTGCCCAGAAAAGAGCCATATGGAGAAACTCATGGAAATGAGGTATGAAATGACATTATTGGCCAAAAAGAATAAGTAATGAAGGATACAAGGGTCTTTATCCAAACATACGGATGCCGTATGAACGCATGTGACACAGAGATAATTTGTGCCATACTGCGCAATGCGGGATTCTCTCTTGTCCATGACTCCGAAAATGCCGATGTTGCCATTCTGAACTGCTGTTCTGTCAGGGAAGACGGGCATATTGTAGCTTTGGATAAAGCTCTAAAGCTTAAACAATTCAACCGGTCAATAAAGACAGTTCTATGTGGCTGCTTTGCAAAACTTGTCGATTCCGGTTTTCTACGAAGCAATACCAATATTGATGCCGTTGTTACTCCTGAATCCTACCGAGAGATGCCCGGAACATTATCACGACTGGTTGCTGGGGATATAGGATTCATCGTGAGTAATGAGATTTCTGACGATTTATACCAAGAGATTCTCCCAATCGAATACCTGAATATCCCTAATCGTGCGCTTATTTTAGGCAAAGGGTGTAATCAGAAATGTGCCTACTGTATAGAACCCTATACACGAGGGGCTGAACGGTATGTAAATCTTGACACCGTAATGGCTAATCTTGATGTCCTGTTTCATCGTCATGAGGGAGGAATTGTTACGCTTGTCGGCCACATGGTTGACCGATATATGTGTGCTGGGGTCAACTTTGCGATGCTTCTTCGAGAAGTCGCAAAAGAGTGTGAACGACATAACGCTTGGGTCAAGTATCTATCTTCACATCCCATGACTTATTCAGATGAAGTCCTCAGTGCCGTTTCGGATTGTGACAATGTAATGAGAGTTGTGCATCTTCCAGTACAGTCCGGAAGCAATGCAGTCCTCAATCGCATGAGACGTGGATACACCGTCGAGCAATATCTTGAAACAATTGGGCGTGTACGGGCAATTTGTCCAGACATGAATATTGTCACTGATATTATGGTTGGATTCTGCGGCGAAACGGACTCGGATTTCAGACAGTCAGTTGAACTAATTGAACAATTTAGACCGGGCGAAGTGAATGTCTATGCTTTCTCAATGCGCAGTAATACATACGCACATAGAGCATATATTGACGACGTAACCGAAGACATCAAACGCGAGCGTATGCAGATTGCTATTGATGTTGCGAGCCGAATCCGCCGAGAATATATGCAAAGTGAAGTCGGAATGAGTCAGAAGTTTATGTCTGGAGCTATATCGGGGACCAATAGACGGGATTTTTCCAATATATACAATCGTACTTATTCTCAAAGACCCGGGACGAGGGATTGCGGTGAGAATCTGATTGTAGAAGGACGGCTGAGTTTAGAAAACAACCTGTTCGCTGTTGATATATGAGAGTCAATATTATCAATATAGGTTGCTTCAAAAATCTTGTTGACTGTGAACGTCTGCTGTGGCAACTTCAGATGTCAGGTGTTGATGTCGTTTTCGGCCCAACAGAAACCTATTGCGACATTGTCATTGTCAATACATGTGGCTTCATATCCGATGCAGAGAAAGATTCGGTAGCGTTGCTCCTCGACATGGCAAAACGCAAACGCGGAGGTCAATATTCTCAATTCTGGGTTATGGGATGCTATGGACAGAAAATGGGTAATGATATTACCCGCAGAATACCAGAGATTGATAGAGTTTATGGCAATTTCAATTGGTACCAGATAGTCGCCGACATTGGGAATAAGCCATGGATGAACAGTACCGACCGTATTATAACCACTCCAAGACATTATGCCTATGTCAAAATTTCCGAGGGATGCAATATGCCTTGTTCCTATTGCATTAAGCCGGTTCTTAATGGCCCTCTGAAATCAGAGCCTATTGAAACGATAGTTGATGAGTGCAGAACCCTTGCGGGAATGGGAGTCAAAGAACTACAAATAGTTTCGCAGAATACAACTGACTATGGACGGGATATATATCATAAACCCCAAATTGCTGAACTTATCGATCGGATTTCTGACATTGAAGGGATAAAGTGGATAAGGCTTCATTACGCTTACCCCACGAACTTTCCCAAAGACCTGATTGATGTCATTGCCACTAAGGAGAATGTCTGTAAATATATTGATATGGCCATTCAGCATTGTAATGAAGATATGCTCCGAATAATGAGACGCCCGATGTCGAAAGATAGGCTTGTGGCATTATTGGATGAACTGAAATCTCACAATATAAGTATACGTACTACTGTAATGACCGGACATCCCGGTGAAACTGAAGAAATGTATCAGGAACTCAAGGATTTTATTACTCAGCGTCGTTTTGACCGATTGGGCGTTTTTCCATATTCACACGAGTCTCGCTCATATAGTGGCAAGCACTATGAGGACTCAATTCCTGAAACAGTAAAGCGAGAAAGAGCCCTTGAACTTATGGCAATACAGCGAGAGATTTACAATGAAAGTAATCTCAACAACATTGGTAAGCGAATGAAAATAATTATTGATGGAAAAAACTCGGCTGGATGCTATGTAGGACGACCCGAAAATAGTACGCCAATGGCTGACCCAAAGATAATCATAACTTCTGATAAGACATTGATACCGGGTGAATTTTGCGAGGCTGTCGTTACCAACAGTCTTGGCAAAGATATGGAGGGTACGATATGACACTGTCTGAACACAATATCTTCACCCGCCAAATGGAGTACGGCCATTATCTAATCTATTTGCCGTTGTCGAAGTATGCCCGAATATTGACGCAGGAGCAAGTTAACAACCTGACTGATTCAGTAGAAAAATCGGAACAAGCAGAAGATCCGGCTGTAACCGAAGTTCTTGCAAACGTCAAACCTACACAACAGTCAAACGTGTATATAACCGAACACAGTGTGACGGGAATCCGAAATATGATGATTTTGCCGAATAATGTGTGTAACTTCAAATGCACATATTGTTATTCTGCCGAAGGACGTAGTGGTAAAACCATCGATTCCGACAAACTGAAATCGGCCCTCTGTTACTTTCTCGATTCAAACAGGGTTCCTGGCGAACGGCTTACCATATCAATTCTTGGGGGCGGAGAGCCTCTGCTTTCTTGGGATTTGGTTAAAGATTCACTCGACTTGGCCTACAGTCTTGCTGAAAAGCGTGGTCATAAACTTCCGGTTTCAATTGTGACAAACGGTTCGATTCTGACCGATGAAATAGTCGATTATCTCAGGTCGCACGAAATCAGTTTAAGCGTTTCATTTGATATTCTGCCCGAAATACAGAATATGCAACGTGGTCACTACGAAACTGTTGTTGAAAACATCAACCGCTTTACCAATGCCGGTATTGATTTAGCCTTCAACACTGTTATCACCTGCGAGAATGTCGGGCGAATGGACGAGATGCTTCATACAATTGCAGCAAACACTCCAAAGGTCAAAAAAGTATCTTTTAAGTCACTAATATCCAATAATTATTTCAAGGATGCTGATGAAAGAAGAAAATACTATCGTGATTTTGTTGACAATTTCTTTAAGGCTCTTGATTTAGCTAAGCAATTGGGAATATGGCTTACGTCGCCTTATTTTAATAATGCCTTATGTCTGAGTGACCGATTTTGTCCCGGAAAATTTGTTGTCACATCCGACGGAGATATTTCAATCTGCCACTGTGTCGGGTCGCGAAAAGACCGGTTATATAACGATTTTATTTTTGGACATATAACAGCCGACGGCAATGTTGCGATAGATGAGGAAAAACTCGAGAAGATACTTTCCCACGACCATAACCGCAACGAACGTTGCAAAGATTGTATTGCACATTGGCATTGTGCAGGCGGCTGTTATGCCGACAATTCGACAATTGGAGATAACGAAGAGAGTCAGAATGCTTATTGTGAGTCAATGAGATATTTTATTGAACGTTATATCTGTAAATTTATACTGAAATGATGGACATCGACTTTCTGTTTCAGTTGCTTAATGAATCCGGAGTAAGCGGTAACGAGGTTTCAGTTTTGAATCTTTGTCGAGAAAAAGTTGCCGGAAAATGTGAAATCAGTAATGACAGAATAGGCAACCTGTATGCAAAGATAAATAGTAACGAGTCGGCCATCGCCACACGAATACTGATAGAAGCTCACATCGATGAAATCGGTTTTCAGGTAACTTACATCGACAATGATGGTTATGTATATATCAGACCATGTGGCGGAATAGATGGAGTCACACTTATCGGCTCTTTCGTTGAGATTCAATGTCGATATGGATCTCTGACCGGTGTGGTCGGTCGCAAACCGGTACATTTGATGAAGGGCGATGAGAAAAATAAACTGCCCGATTGCGATTCGGTATGGATTGATACTGGACTTGATGCTAATACGGTTAAGAAAAAAGTCCGTATTGGTGATTATGTGTCATTTAATCCAAATGCACATCTTCTCGGAGAAATGAGAGTCACGTCCAAGGCGATTGATAATCGAGTGGGTGCATTCATTCTTACACAAATAATTGACAAACTATCGACCATATATAACAAACAGATTACGTTTGCTTTTACAACCCAAGAGGAATTAGGATGTAAAGGCGGAGCTGTAGTTGCTTGTGGCGAACCTTATGATTATGTTATATGTATAGATGCCGCATTTTCATCGGACGTTCCTGATATTTCGCCCCGTGTTGTCGGTGACATCAGACTTGGTGAAGGTGCTGTAGTTTATCGTAACGGTGATGTCGACCGGAATTTTGTCGAGCAGATATTGTCGGTGGCACAGAACCACAATCTTAAAATTCAACTGTCGGCAAATTACGCGGCATCTGGTGGCACAAATACTCGCAATATGCAACTGACTGGCACTGGAAACATCACCGCCACCATTGGGTATCCGGTACGCTATATGCACACACCTGTTGGTATGGCAGATTTGCGAGACATCGATACCATTGTAAAACTCATAATACATATGCTCGAAGAACTATAACAATGAAAGTATATATTCACACTAATGGTTGCGCAGTTCTCAAACACGAAACCGAGCGAATCGCCAAATTCTTTCATCTCAACAAGGTTGAAATTGTTGAATGCCCCGAAGATGGTGATTTAATCGTAATGACGTGTTGCGGTGTAACTCATAATGAGGAAAATCAAGCGATTGACATAATTTCAAACCTTAATAGTAGAAAACAAAAGGATGCGACTCTTATTGTTAGCGGATGCCTACCAGCATTCGCTTCAGAGCGAATCTTGGAGGTTGCTCCCGAAGCCCAACTTATGTCGTATTCTCAGATGCGAAATTTTGACAGTATTGTTTCCGGAGGGGCATCATGGGATGATGTCTATTATAATTATGGGCACATGATGAAACAAGAGGAACATCGAGACGACACAATTCATAGCTCAAATCAAGATATGGACTTGCAGCTGATGAAAACGGTTGATGAGACTAACCACACATCTAACTGCATCCAACAGTATAATCTCTGCACATTGCGCAGATATATATGGCAGGATGAAGATGTTTATCAGATAAAAGTTGCTTACGGTTGCCCCGGACATTGCAACTATTGTGCGACCAAACTTGCCATAGGTGAGTTCCATAGTGTTCCAAAAGCATTGGTACTAAAACAATTCCAAGAAGGGATTGCTTCCGGCTTCAAACGCTTCTCGCTTATAGGAGATGAAATCGGTTGTTATGGTACCGATTTTGGAGAAAACATTGTCACCCTCCTTGATGATGTATATGCACTGAACTCGGAAATTACAGTTTCAATTCGTTACATCCATCCTGACATATTCGTCCGATATTATGATGGACTAAAACCATATTTTGTCAATGGTTTCATTGACTTCTTTTGCTGCGCGATACAGTCAGGAAGTCCCAAGATGCTTAAAGCAATGAACAGGAATCCTTATATTGAGCCATTTATCAAGTGTATGGAGGACCTTAAAAATGAAAATTGCAAGGTCAATAAACACACTCAGATTCTAATAGGCTATCCCGGAGAAACCGAGGCAGATGTATGGCAGACCTTAACCGCCCTGATACGATGTGATTTTGATCATATCAACATCAACAAGTTTAGCAGAAGACGAGGAACCGTTGCCTATGAATTAGAGGAAACAGTCCGAGAGGAAGACAAAGTGGCAAGATGCAGTCTTATCCGAGAAATAATGTTTATGGGTAAGAAAGCAAAGTTATATGATGCTATAAAAGAGTCATATTTTAATGATTGAGACTGAGCACATAGAAGCAATACGCGACTCTGTGGCTTCTGTTTTACCGTTGCTTAGAGAGCTTACGGAGAACAGTAGCCCGGAGCCTTATACCGTAGAGAATTTATGGTGGACTAAATTAAATGTCGCAATTTCTATTACGGCTGCACTGATAGGCAGCTTAGGAGCCTATTATGGATACAAGGGGTTCGTATATGCCAAAGAAACCGCTCATAATGTTGCTCGTCTGCCACAAGAGACACAGGTCAGGTTATGCCTGTCATTGCTCCAGGATTTAATGCTGAATTATGTGCGTGCCATTGTTATATTCTGCAACCATAAAGATGGATTAAAAGCGCCATCCGATAATTACATCTCCAATTTTATGCTCCCCGAGTTTGAGGATATATTCAATCCGGAGTCTTTTTATCAGAATGGTTCTGCTTATATTTGCTTAAACTACCTAAAGTCAAGAATGAAGCATTATAATCACATGATTGAGGTAATTGAGAGCCATTGTATCAGTGGTGGAATTACTGATAAGGATTGTAAGGATTTGGTGGTAAAGACATCGAAGGTAACACGTTCGGTATTCAATTTCGTAAAAGAAATTGACGGAACGCAGGAAGCATTCAAACATAATTTGATAGAAAAGATTGCCAAGCAAACCAATAGTAGAACGGAGATAGTACAACTTAATGATGATAATAAACAAATATTCCATGCATTAGTATACGCAATGGAGAGTCTTCCGGGTATGGTTAAATTTGATAATGTATCATTTGACTTGTCATCCGCTGTTTCAAAGGTCATTCAACATCTTAGTAATACCGAGGATACTCCGAGTACTATAGATATGCTTGCGTACAACGGCATGATAGAAAGACAGTATATGGAATGAAGCGCATTTTCCGTAATTATCCAATAGCAAATGATGTGGCCGAGGTATTTCACTATGATTATAGTGATAGTATTTCGAGCTGTATGAAAAGTATGAATGGGATTTTCCATTCCCAAAATCTCCCCGTGAATCTTAATTTACGGAGCAAACGGCACACACTGGCTGTTCCCGGATGGGATTTTGATAATGGCAACAATCTATCATTACCGACAAAGATTTGTGAATGGGCAGTCGGAGCGATTGAGGATGATTATTATATTGCCTACACATACTGGTCCGGCAATAGCTTGATTCTCCTTGTTTCAAAAGTTCACAAAAGGCTATGGCTAAACCCTGAAATAAATGCGTTTGATTGTGCCCGTAACATTCTTACCATAAAAAAAGGAATAAATAGCCATCTGCGATTTGATGGAGCAAAGTTTTTATGGAGAACTTATGAAACTGCCGTTATCTCCTCGTCATATAAAAGTTATTTTTATGACATCGTTCATGGTAATGTTGTCCAGACCTCCAATACCTCAACAGTGTTAAAAAATGGCTATCCACGACAACTACTGATTGAACATGGTAGAGCACACTTTGTATTTCTTCGTCGGTGTGGTATATATTGTATTCATATATATCCGAAAAAGAGAGATATAAAAGCTCCTGCCATAGTAATTTGTCTTGGTGGCCCTTTTATAAAAGTCCCTGACATAAGATTCCTACCTAATTTATACCATCATTTTTCAAATGAGGGTTATCATGTCATTATTCCATTGCGTAGAGGTGTGATTGGGCTATCTTCTGAATGGGAACAAGAACTATATGGTCGATATGGCATTGCCGATGTTGAAGATATTCTTTCATCGACAAGGGAGTTTGTGATGGAATTTGAACCGACCGTAGACTCTAACCGATTGGGTTTATATGGCGCAAGTTACGGCGGGTATTCAGCATTGCTCATAAACGGCAAGCACAACAAAGAGTTATTGTTCAAATCAGTAGTATCTCATTGTGGAGTGTATGACCTTTCAACATATCCATTTCATAGTTCGGGTAATGCACGTGACATAATGATGGAATACGGACATACCGATGATATAGTAGCTTATGCTAAGAATGTCATAGACATCAATCCGGCAAGTTTCGTCAATGACTGGAATGTTTCAACGTTGCTTGTGCATACAATTGATGACACTACTACATGGTTTGGACAATCTGTCAGTGCCTACAATGCCGCATTAAAAAATCATTGTTGTAACATATCTCTTATACTCACGCATGGCGGACACTCTTATAATATCAGTAAAGAAGAG
Source organism: uncultured Bacteroidales bacterium (assembly GCA_900554845.1). Taxonomy (GTDB): domain Bacteria; phylum Bacteroidota; class Bacteroidia; order Bacteroidales; family Muribaculaceae; genus Lepagella. The sequence continues at coordinate 9,677 of USIY01000027.1, forward strand.
GCGATAGAGGACGCCATTATAAATCATTTTAATACAACGCTAAAATCATGACTATCTCTTGAATATCGCAGAACACTCTTTTTTTATATTCAATATTGCGAATTTTTTGCACGATGCGTTGGAATATTAAAGAATTATTGTTAATTTTGCGCCATAATGGGAAGTAGCCCTTTGTGGTGCAACTCATTTCATACAGTTTAATTACTTCATTTTTTATCTATGAAGCATCTACATCTCAACAATTGCAAGTTCGGCGGTGCTGCCCCTCCAGGCAGCGCAGAGATGAGTTGCGCATAGTTTTCCACCAACATTTTTCAACCGCAGAAATGCCCTGATAGCCCATGGTATGTCTTGACGTATCCATATTACGGCAATCGGAGCAGGGAGTACATTGACATGTTGGCATGGCTCCGGAGGCAGGCCTCCGGCTGAGACTAAAAAAATGAAGTATTAACCCGGAGGGCTCCAAGAGTCTTCCCCCAAAACTGTATGAATATGAAAAGAAAATCACCCATATCCGTAGATGTAATCCAATTCTACACCTACAACTGCGATGAGACTGATGACTTGGTTTTCATCGAACAATTTCCCTACGATGATCGTCATGACTTCCTTGTGGACAAAAACTTTGCCGGCATAGCCGTCAGAGTCGAAGTATGGAATAACCGTTTCGACAAGGGTACTCGCCGAAACATTTCGTTAACGCTTGTAGACATGACTGTGCGATGCGAGGTGGCCACTCAAAATGTAAAGATAAATCTTTCTGCCGATGGCTTCAAGGACTACTTCATCCACTTCCGTGCTGAAATGTCGGAAATTGTCGGTGACCACACCTATAAACTTGTGGTGCGTGATGAAACCGCAGGACTGCCCCTTTCAGAGAGTATAATCCATCTGTTTGATAAAGCTACGATGGGCGACCCGATTGAGTGGTATCAGATTTGCGACGGAGGGATCAAACCTTCGTGGAATAACGATGTGTTTAAATCATTAAATACCATCGACGCACATGAATACCTTGTGCGTTTCGTCGTAGCTACTGAAATATGTTGCAGGTTTTTGTCGGTAATGCCGGAGCTTGAAGTAAGGCTTTATTACCCGGATGGGAAAAATGTAAAGGTTTTCTTCAAGGAGCCATTCTGTAGCAATATGGAAAGTTATAAAGATAATCGCTGGACAGTTGAATGTCCCTTCGAGACAGCCGATGAAATTAACGGAGTGTTTTATGCCGAACTCCTCTGCATGGAATACCCTATTGCCGGCTTCGTCTTTGACACTTTAAGCGACGAGGATATACGCGGTGTTTGGTTTGGACATGAAATCGAGGCTATGGATGAATATTCTCCGCAGGCGTCAAAGGCACTTTTAGATAAACACCTTGAACGAGATGGCGAGTCGGACACCACACCTGGAGTTGATTCTCTTGAAGAAGCCATTGATAAATTTATTGCTTCCGAACTCGAAGACATGAAGAAGGGAAAAATGTCTACGACAGAAGAAGCCGTTGCGGATGACAAATCGACGGAAGATGTGACTGAATATAAATGTAATACGATTTTGTCGCTTGACCATCTCACTGGACTTCACTCTGTAAAGGATAAGCTGGGTGTATATGAACGAGTGGTGCGCTTCAACAAGATGCGAGAAGATAAAGGGCTGCCTGTAGCTACCACACCCTTACACTCGATGTTTCTTGGTTCACCGGGTACTGGAAAAACTACTGTAGCGAAACTGATTGGAGAAATGCTGCATCAGGCAGGTGTGCTCTCCAGAGGCCACGTAGTGGTACGTGAACGAGCCTCACTCCTTGGACAAAACTACCACTCCGAGTCAGAGAAAACTTTGGAAGCCATAGAGAAAGCGCAAGGCGGCATACTGTTTATTGACGAAGCTTATCAGCTCTATCAACCTAATGACCCGCGTGATCCGGGAAAATTTGTCATTGATACCTTGCTGACTGCACTTTCTGATGACACCAACCGAGACTGGATGCTTATTCTTGCAGGGTATCCCGACGAGATAAAAAGGATGTTTGATATGAACCCTGGTTTCAAGTCGCGTATTCCGGATACTAACATCTACACTTTTGATGATTTCACAGAAGCAGAGCTGATGGAGATAGCGGAGAATTATCTTTCCCAAAACCATTATACTCTGACTTCCGGTGCGCAGAAAGCTCTAATCACTCGTCTTAAAGCCGACTATGCACAACGGGAGAAAAACTTCGGAAATGCTCGTCACGTAATGAATATGATTCAGACCGAAATACTCCCCTCAATGGCTGTCAGGGTCATTAGCGAGGGATTGACGGATGACATATCTCTCACCGAAATACGAGAAGTGGACATACCTGCAACTGCACCAGTAGCAAAGCCGACAACAACCTTCCGGCCGAGAGTCGGCTTTACAATTTAACTTAGCCGACATTAGTTAACAACCAAAGCCCGAAGCCATACAGTCAATGGTTTCGGGCGTAAACTTTTAATAAATATGGGAAAACATATCAGCGACAGCCTATATTCACCCTGCTGTCATATAATGAGTTCCGATGAAGATCAGCCGATTGTAATGGACATATATGTCGGATTTAATATATCAGGTCAACTCGTGGTTTGTGTGGATTTGCATGATTATGACGAACCTGAATACAATTGTTCCACAGCAGCAGTAGTCAATCTTGATGACTCACATAAAATGGCACGTCACCATCGCGTAAAGCACTCCCGCCTTCCGATATTCATCGCAGAATGTATGGAAGAATGGGGCTACATCATCAATCCGACTTTCACTCAAGTTCGGGACTGCTTTAAAGAAATCACCGAATGCCTCCTTGATGAAGGCTGCCGGTTTAGAACCAAACGCACATATGGCAAAGGAGACCATATGTGCTGTTAAATAAGAATATGAATGAAGGTATGTCGAGGATGAATAGAAAATCTAATTACATATGAATACCTTCTATAAAGCTTCTCCTTAGCTATCGCCGCCTGTGGCGGCCGAAATTTTGAGCGAAATAAGGCGTGACGACTTCATCACGAGGTCGTCACGCCTTGCTGATTGATTATGGCAGGTCAATTATTTCTTCTTGTTCAGCCACTCATCACGGCGTTGTCTGCACTCTTTCAGAGTCGGGGCAACGCAAGAGAACAATTCCCCATCAGTGTGGCGATAGTCGTATTGATAGAGTTTCTTTCGCCGTGGGCGGAAGCCGGTGTAAAACACCCCGTATTGTTCAGTGCCGGGAGTGGTGGTAGTGCTTACTCCGTTGGCGGTAAGTTTCGTTGCCATAATATTGCATTTTAGTATTCTACAATCAGTATCCGATACTCAAATGTTATATCGGGGTTGGTTATCTTCCTTTGTTTCAGCCATAGGTGGTGGCTGCCGTAGCCATAGACGAAGTATCGGTCAAGGTCGTACTTGTCGGCAAAGTCGGCTACTATCTGCCGTAGCGTTTCCTCGCTGTCGGCATAGAGAATGTGATTTACAAACTCTATGATGATTTCGGCAATCTTATCATCAAAGATGATTGTCGGATGTTCAATTGTTACGTTCATATTCGGTGGGGATTTATGACCTGCGCCATTGCTGACGCAGGTCGGATTAAACTTTAGGCGGTCATTCTCTCCTTGATGAGTCGGGCGTTTGAGTTCACAAGGTCGATAATGCGGTCGTGGTACTCGGTGTCCTTGTTATATTTTCCGTGGCACTGCACCACTTTGAGGGTCTGCAAGTCAACCTCTACCGTCTCTATTATGGTATCGCCAATCCTTGCCGACAATACCAACGTGTTCTTTTTAAGGTAGTAGGAAGATGAGAATACGCATATGTGCTGTGTGTTACCCTCTTGGCAGTATTCCTCTATGCTCTCAAGCACCTTCACCGATATTTCATTGTCGGAGATTACCAGACCGAAGAACTTGGATTTTAGAGCCTTGAACTGTTCTTCGTTTTCTTTCTCTCGGAGCAGTCTTTCCTCAGTTCTTCTGCGCTCGGCTTCCTCACGCTCCCGTCTGCGTCTGTCCTCTATCATTCGGCTCAATCTGTCGTGCGCCTCTATGAAATCTTCGGGGCAGATGTTCTTGGGATTGCGGATGTCTTTGCCGATGTTCTTCAGCATCCGCAGATAGTCGCACCACATTCCGATGTTGTTGATATGGTGGCAGTGGCGTTTGGCGATAAGGTACGATGCCCAAAATTCATCCGCATTGCAGGGATTGGAGAGAAAGTATTTCATTTCCTCAATCTCTCCGGCTTTCATCAGCGTCTCCATTCTTGGGTCGGCAAGCAGAGCCTTGAAAAGTCTTACGGGGGATATTCCGTAGAAATCGCCCTTGAAGCCGTTGCGTTTGAGTTGTGGAATGACCGACATTCTCGGATAGACCTCACTCCATGCGACAACATCATCATACAATGAGTTGTGCGGGCGTACCTCCATGTCGCTCCAATACGACCAGCAGTCGCAGTAATGGAAGGTAAATCCACGGAGCAGAGCCATGTCGGTAACTTTGCCTTCCGGAGAAATCCAACGTTGCACGACCTCCTGACAATAGAGTTGTCTGACTTCTCCCTTACGGCTTTCGCTCGTTATCTGCGACACACGGATTACTTGAAAACCCTTGTGAGCTGTTATGACGCTGAAATATGCGGTTTCCTTATGGGTGCGTTTACGGGTGTCCTTCACTTTCAGTTCAGCACCGCAGTGAGGGCACTGGCAACCGGTGATAGTGTCGCAAAGGTTGCCTTTCTCTCCCTTCCAAACGTGTCCGCAGTCGGAGCAGGTCATTGTTCCGCTATTGGTGCGATAGGCGAAATGCTCAATGCAGTGGCGGTATGCCCATTTCTCTTGTGTCGCGGTTATGGGGCGCAGTGTGGCGGATAGTGCTGCCACTTGCTTTTGTAATGCTGTCTTGGGTTTCATAGCCGTAATGTTTAGAAGTCGAATAGACTGGGTTGTTCAACTTGGGTTTTCTTTTCACTCACTTTCTTGGATTGCGTAGGTCTGCGCATTTTAGCCATTTCCTCATTACGGAGTCTGTTGATGGCGTCCTGCCGTGCCTGTTCTTTTTCTTCCTCGGTGAGTTCTACCGTATGGTTCACTACCAATTGGCAGTTGATAGGCTTGCCAACCTCTATCTCATTTTCTTCATAGAAATGGACTGCCATTCCGAAGATTTCATCGTCTGCGAAGCCGTTGCAACCGCTTTTCTGCACTTGGTTAATGATAAAAGTACAGCAGTCGGATACTGACTTTGATGGATTGGCGTATTTGACTGCGAACAGAGCGTCATTCTCCGCCATAGTTTCAAGATAAGCCTTGATTGTTTCTTGGAACGATTGTGTTCCCTTCATCGTGTTGTTTGCCATAGTCGTAAATATTTTAGAGTGTAGTCATTATCCAATAGATTATCCCTAATGCGGAGAGGATTGAGATTATCCACCCGATACCTCAGAATATTCTTTTAATCAGCCAACCGATAGTCAGACCAACGATTGCTCCGATGACAATCAGTATCACTTTCGCCACCTTTGCAACCGCTTTGCTTATGCGGTAATGATAGGAGGATTGGCGAGCTTGCCTTGACCTATTATCTTTATGTTTTCTTGTGGCTTTCATATCGGTGGGGGCTTTTTTTTAACCTCATGCGTCCAAAGACAGTGTGGTTGTTTGAGTTGCTTGACACCTGAAAGGCGTGTGGCACAAAAGAAAGGATGTTCACGGCAAGACGGAAAAATACTACTCGCAGAGTGGAGATTTTTCCGGATCGACGCGAATGTCTCTTTGCCACACGTTTATTTTGGCAAGCAACTCCAACTGACCCACAAGGCTCAGGTACGCATCAGATGAAAATGGCCTCCCCGATATTCAGGAAAGCCACAGGACAACATTGAAATCAAAAATGCCGGACTTTACTGAACGGCATCATAATGAAAAATCTGGGGAAACAAGAAAATGGCAGAAAGAGAAAGGAGAGTGCAATCCCTGAACAGGATAATGTCCGGCATTTGTTCAAGCCGTAGAGCAGCGCAGGCGCAGGGCAAATGACGGTCTTTATCCCCGTGGATTGAGTTCCTGCGGGACACGGAATGGCCGTGTTAAGTCGTAAGATGCGTACAACCGCCCCCGGTTGCACATCTTCCGGCGACACGGATATTCTATGTCCTGCATCGCAGTAAGGCAATATAGAAATCCGGAATCGTCCTGTCAAGGACAACAATAAGACAATAAGAAAAAGAATGGAGTATGCACTCCCGGAACAGGATAATGTCCGGCATTTGTTCAAGCCGTAGAGCAGCGAAGGCGCAGGGCAAATGACGGTCTTTATCCCCGTGGATTGAATTACCTGCAGGACATGGAATGACCGTGTTCAGTCGTAAGATGAGAACAACCGTCCCCGGTTGCACATCTTCCGGCGACACGGCTATTCGATGTCCAGCATCGCAGTGAGGCAATATAGAAATCCGGAACCGTCCTGTCAAGGACAACAACAATCACTCTATGATAAAAAGAAATGAGCGTGCAGTCCCGGAACAGGATAATGTCCGGCATTAGTTCAAGCCGTAGAGCAACGGAGGCACCGGGCGAATGACGGTCTTTATCCCCGTGGATTGAACCCTCTGCGGGGCATGGAATGACCGTGTTCAGTCGTAAGATGCGGACAACCGTCCCCAGTTGCACATCTTCCGGCGACACGGCTATTCGATGTCCAGCATCGCAGTGAGGCAA